>NZ_NCVG01000005.1:0-5506 GCF_002096835.1 Streptococcus mitis
AGTTGGAAGGATACGAATTTAGTCATTCAACAACGGATGCTAAAGGAAATACCCTACATCACTATAAGAAAGTGAAAAAACCAATCAATCAAGAGACTCCTACAAGTCCAGAAAAACCAGTAGCTACTCCAGTTCAGACAAGTTCTACAGATTCTAAACAAGTATCCGTTGAAACAACCGTAGCTAATGACAAGAGGGAATTACCAAATACTGGTACAGAAGATAAGGCTGGTCTAGCTAGTCTTGGACTTCTTGGAATGTTGGGTGCATTCGGACTCGTAGCTCGTAAGAAAAAAGAAGATTAAAGATTTGTCGATTATTTATCTTGTGTAATATTAAATCCAGACCTATATAAAAACTTTACGAAATAGTATTTGGATAATAATATAAAGATTGTTGATGCTGAAAAAATATCAGGATCACAGGAACGTATAGTATCAGTAACTTAAAAAAGTCTGATACTATGCGTTTTTTTATGGGAAGATTTATTAGTACTTACTTTTTATAAAGTTTTTAACTAATATAAATGTTTTACTTATTTATTGTAGATATGTTTTGTAATGATTGTGATACTTCTTTCAAGGAATATTTGGTAGGATTGAAGTGTAAATAGATTAACTAGGAAAGAAGGAAGTAAATGGAAGCCATTTATCAACCTGATTCGAAACAGGTTGTACTACTTGATGATAAATAATTAGCGCTAGGAACTAATAGCTGATTGGAAAATACATAGGCTAAATATTTATGTGATTTAAAATGTTATAAAAACGTAATTTTTCAGACAATAAACATCATGTTTCATAGAATGTAATATTTATAAAGAATAGCGAACAATATCCGTATATATATATATATATATATACGGATATTGTTCGTTTTGTGATATAAAACTTTGCGAAAAACTCTATTGATTTATTAGATAAAAAGAGTATCATAATATATAATAAAATATTTATAACGGAGGAAATCAGATGTTTTATAAAGGTAAACATGATCGTGAAAAACAACTACGTTTTTCTATTCGCAAAGTAAGTTTTGGAGCAGCTTCAGTCGCGATTGCTGCTTTTATGATGTTTATTGGTGGAGGTACTGTTCAGGCAGATGCTATTCAAAGTAATGATAGTAGTGCTGCCTCAGTATCTTCAAATCATCAACAAAAGGAATATGATAAGAAAACAGATAATGAGGATAGAGTTAATACTTCTAATCTTAAGGTATCAGAAGCAACTTCTGAAAATACAGAATCTAAAGATGTTATTTCTTCAACTGAATCTTTTAATAATGAGAGTAGACAAGAGGAAAAACAGTTTATTAAAGCTGATACAAGTAAATTAGAATTAGCTGTTGCTCGTGTTCAAGCGTTACTTGAAAAAACTGAAGTGAATGAAAAAACAGAAGAAGTAATCAAAAGTGCGAATGAAGAATTAGCTAAAGCACAAGACTTATTATCTAATGATAAAGTAATACAGGGAGATATCGACAAAGAATTAAGTTCTCTTAATAATATAGATTTTATTCTTAAAAGTATACCAAAAGCATCAATTGAAAAGAAATTAGAAAAAGAAAACAAAAATCAAGATCCACGAAATGGAAAAGCCATTCCAGGAAAAGGAGAGAGTGGATTTAGAGAAGCTGTATTAAATTCTGCAAATACAATTAGTAAAGCGATAGAAGGACCAACAAATAATAATAAACTGGGTTATGGAAATAATCCCCAAAATGGAGTTTTTGAGAGTGCAAAAGAGCAATTTGGTGATATCAATTTTGATGATGCTGTAGTTAGTGAGAAAGAGGTTGAAAAACAATGGTCAAGAAGTACAGCATCAACTGGTGGTGAAACTAAAATTTTAGGTAGAATAACCTATAAATGGAAGGAAAAAGAAATCACAAAAGCTGATGCTGATACTAAAAATGCATTAAATGGATGGAAAATAGAAAGTGGAGAAAAGGTTACTGCAATTAAGCCAGTAGATCCTACAAATTTTGATACAAATAGACCTTCAGAATTTCCTCCCAAACCTTCGAAGATTTATGATTTAAATGGAAAAATTCCCAGGGATAATAATGAACAACCAAGTGAGGGGCATCCATTAGGTGTAAATGCTGCCAATCAAAATTATGCGAATGGTGTTAATTATTCTGGAGTTGTTGGAACTCATAATTTACCTAAAGGATACTATTTAGAACTTGGGAAAAAGGGTACAAAAATTGCAAAAGAGTTTAATGTAAATGGAAATTCTCGGCTATTATTAAGCGCTATTACTGGTGGTGCTTACGGAGTAATGGGGACTGCCGGAACAGGTGAAAAAATAAGAATAACCGTCTATGATGCTGATACTAATAAAAAAATTTCAACAATAGAAGATGATAATCATGCTGGAATGGAAGAATCACATATATCTGTACCTACTGGAAATGGAGGTAATGGAGATGGTTGGACCGAATATAGAGCAATTTATGAAACTCCAAAAGAAACAAAACGAATTAAAGTTGAAATCGAAGCTTTGGATGATGGAACTGCTATCCATAATTCTTTTTTGAAAGGTGATAGTAACAGAAATATCTCTGTAACAGATGGATATTTTGTTGGAGCTGTAAATTTAACTGTTGGTACAGGTACCGAAATGACTACTAATGTTAAAACTAATAATAAAGAGGGGGGGTATGGAGATAAGAAACTATATAAATCTGATCAAAAAGGTGAATTAGAGTTTACAGTGAATAGTGTCGGTGGTATAAGACTTTATGGTCATGCAGAAACAGAAATTGAAGTTCCCAAAGGAGTAGAACTAGACACGGAAATTACTGCACCAAAATCAGATTGGATATGGTTTGGGAATGTACCAATTCATAAAAATAATATTTCGTATGATCCTGTAGGAAGAAAATTGCGAATAAAGTATCAAACTTCTCAAAAAAATAATGGTATAGGGCCGTACATAGGAATTGGATCGAATAGTAATAAAAATGATGGAGTTCGTTCTTTCCGAGTAAAATTTACAACATCTCCGGATTATAAAGGGACTGCGACTTTTAAAGTACGAACATTTTTACCTAACGGTTTACAAGATGCTGAGGAGAATAAAGTACTAAATACAGCAGATGTTACAAATGAAAATGGTAAGTATAGAAATACAGTATCTGGTGTAAGAAATTCTGAAAATCCAAACTACTATTATAATAAGACGATTTATATAGATTCAACAAAACCTAAAGCACCAACAGTCGAAACAATACATATCGATGGAGTGCAGGGAAATAGTACGAATAAAAATCAGGAAAGAAACCTCTTGATTTCTATTCCAGAGGAAGAGACAGGCTTAACTGACCCTGAAAGAGAGAAAAAGGATGTTATTGAAAACGATAAGAACAATAATAACAAGGATAATCAGCATAAGTTAGCAGAGGCTGAAGCTACAACAGAAGTTGAAAAAATTAATCATGCGATTGGTGGTGTAACTAGTATAACAGTAACATTACCAAACGGTGCGAAAACAATTAAATTAACTAAAAAAGGTGATGAATGGTACAAAGATTCTGAAAAATTAAAAAAAGTTGATGGAAAATTAGTATTACCTTTACCAGAAGATATTAATTTAGATGAAGCAAATAATGCTTTATCTCCTGACAAACGTATCAAAGTAACTGTTCAAGATAAAGCAGGAAATGATTCAGATGTTGCTTATGCGAATGTTTTAAATGAAGCTCCAACTTTAAATGTCAATAAAGATGTTATATATGTTCCTAAAACGGATGTGTCTAATAAAGTTAATACTGAAAAACTTTTGAAACAAGTATCAGATACTATTGTTGATGGTAAACCAGGTATTGAAGTAGCTGATTTAGAAGATGATAGGGATAATAAGGAAACAACAAAACCAAATGTTTCAGTTATTGATGATCAGGGATTAGATACTTCTAAACCAGGTGTCTATACAGTAACTTTAAAGGCTACAGATAGTGAGGGAAAAGACTCAGTTGAAAAAAATGACGATACTGATAAATTTGATGTTGTAGTAGTTGAAGGAATTCCTCAAATTGTATCAGTTAGTGACAACAATATCCAACCAGATGTTCTGAAAAATATAGATAAAAGTCAATTTCCTGATGATGCTACATTTGAGTATAAAGAAGAAGTCAATACTTCAGAGGCAGGGGACAAGAATGTTACAGTAGTTGTTAAAGACAAAGCAGGTAATAAACTTGTCGAAGTTCCAGCAACGGTACGTGTGGTAGAAAGCTATCCTCAGTATGTTCCAGTAAACAAAGAAGGTATCTCACCGAAAGATAGTATTGATCCAAGTAAATTCCCAGAAGGAACCACGTTTGAGTATAAAGAAAAACCGAATACTGGTTCCACAGGAGACAAAGATGTAACAGTTGTAGCTAAGCTAGGTACAGAAATAGTTGCAGAGATTCCTGCTAAAATTGTAGTAGTCGATAGTAAGACACAATATGTGGCAGAAAATAAAGAGAATACACAACCAGACGCCTCTAAGAGTGTTGATGAAGAAAATTATCCTGAAGGTTCTAAGTTTAAATTTAAAGAACCAGTTGAAACAAGTAAGGCAGGAGACAAGGAAACAACGGTTGTAGTAACGGATAAAGATGGAAATCCATTAGTTGAAGTTCCAGCAACTGTAGTAGTCGCAAAAGGTTATCCTCAAATTGTTCCAGTTAGTGAAGGGAATGAACAACCTAGTGTCAAAGATAGTATTGATTCAGATCAATATCCAGAAGGTTCAACATTTGAATATAAAGAAGAAGTCAATACTTCAGAGGCAGGGGACAAGAATGTTACAGTAGTTGTTAAAGACAAAGCAGGTAATAAACTTGTCGAAGTTCCAGCAACGGTACGTGTGGTAGAAAGTTATCCTCAGTATGTTCCAGTAAACAAAGAAGGTATCTCACCGAAAGATAGTATTGATCCAAGTAAATTCCCAGAAGGAACCACGTTTGAGTATAAAGAAAAACCGAATACTGGTTCCACAGGAGACAAAGATGTAACAGTTGTAGCTAAGCTAGGTACAGAAATAGTTGCAGAGATTCCTGCTAAAATTGTAGTAGTCGATAGTAAGACACAATATGTGCCGGTTGATAAATCTAATAAACAACCAGATGCTTCTAAGAATATTGATCCTGAGCAATATCCAGATGGGGTAACATTCAAATATAAAACTCCAGTAGATACAACAACACCAGGCGAAAAAGATGTTATTGTAGAAGCAAAAGATGGGGAAGATAAACTGGTAGAAGTTCCTGCTAAGGTTAAGGTAGTGGAAGGCAAGGAACAATTAATTCCTGTAAATCCAACTGAAAAACCACAAGCAAGAGATAGTATTACTCCAAGTGATTACCCAGAAGGTTCAACATTTGAGTACAAAGTTCCAGATGGACAGACTGAACCGTTCGATGCAACAACTGTTGGGGATAAACCAGTAACGGTTGTTGTAAAAGATAAAAATGGAAATGTATTAGTTGAAGTTCCGGCAACGATTAAGGTGGT
>NZ_NCVG01000012.1:0-4939 GCF_002096835.1 Streptococcus mitis
AGCTAAGCGACTTCCATATCTCACAGGGGGCAACCCCCAACTACTTCCGGCGTTCTAGGGCTTAACTTCTGTGTTCGGCATGGGTACAGGTGTATCTCCTAGGCTATCGTCACTTAACTCTGAGTAATACCTACTCAAAATTGAATATCTATTCAAACCAAGAAAACCGTTCGCTTTCGTATTCTCAGTTACTTTGGATAAGTCCTCGAGCTATTAGTATTAGTCCGCTACATGTGTCGCCACACTTCCACTTCTAACCTATCTACCTGATCATCTCTCAGGGCTCTTACTGATATAAAATCATGGGAAATCTCATCTTGAGGTGGGTTTCACACTTAGATGCTTTCAGCGTTTATCCCTTCCCTACATAGCTACCCAGCGATGCCTTTGGCAAGACAACTGGTACACCAGCGGTAAGTCCACTCTGGTCCTCTCGTACTAGGAGCAGAACCTCTCAAATTTCCTACGCCCGCGACGGATAGGGACCGAACTGTCTCACGACGTTCTGAACCCAGCTCGCGTGCCGCTTTAATGGGCGAACAGCCCAACCCTTGGGACCGACTACAGCCCCAGGATGCGACGAGCCGACATCGAGGTGCCAAACCTCCCCGTCGATGTGAACTCTTGGGGGAGATAAGCCTGTTATCCCCAGGGTAGCTTTTATCCGTTGAGCGATGGCCCTTCCATACGGAACCACCGGATCACTAAGCCCGACTTTCGTCCCTGCTCGAGTTGTAGCTCTCGCAGTCAAGCTCCCTTATACCTTTACACTCTGCGAATGATTTCCAACCATTCTGAGGGAACCTTTGGGCGCCTCCGTTACCTTTTAGGAGGCGACCGCCCCAGTCAAACTGCCCGTCAGACACTGTCTCCGATAGGGATCACCTATCCGGGTTAGAGTGGCCATAACACAAGGGTAGTATCCCAACAACGTCTCCTTCGAAACTGGCGTCCCGATCTCATAGACTCCTACCTATCCTGTACATGTGGTACAGACACTCAATATCAAACTGCAGTAAAGCTCCATGGGGTCTTTCCGTCCTGTCGCGGGTAACCTGCATCTTCACAGGTACTAAAATTTCACCGAGTCTCTCGTTGAGACAGTGCCCAAATCATTACGCCTTTCGTGCGGGTCGGAACTTACCCGACAAGGAATTTCGCTACCTTAGGACCGTTATAGTTACGGCCGCCGTTTACTGGGGCTTCAATTCATACCTTCGCTTACGCTAAGCACTCCTCTTAACCTTCCAGCACCGGGCAGGCGTCACCCCCTATACATCATCTTACGATTTAGCAGAGAGCTGTGTTTTTGATAAACAGTTGCTTGGGCCTATTCACTGCGGCTGACTTAAAGTCAGCACCCCTTCTCCCGAAGTTACGGGGTCATTTTGCCGAGTTCCTTAACGAGAGTTCTCTCGCTCACCTGAGGCTACTCGCCTCGACTACCTGTGTCGGTTTGCGGTACGGGTAGAGTATGTTTAAACGCTAGAAGCTTTTCTTGGCAGTGTGACGTCACTAACTTCGCTACTAAACTTCGCTCCCCATCACAGCTCAATGTTATAGAACTAAGCATTTGACTCAGTTCACACCTCACTGCTTAGACAGACACTTCCAATCGTCTGCTTTAGTTAGCCTACTGCGTCCCTCCATCACTACATACTCTAGTACAGGAATATCAACCTGTTGTCCATCGGATACACCTTTCGGTCTCTCCTTAGGTCCCGACTAACCCAGGGCGGACGAGCCTTCCCCTGGAAACCTTAGTCTTACGGTGGACAGGATTCTCACCTGTCTTTCGCTACTCATACCGGCATTCTCACTTCTATGCGTTCCAGCACTCCTCACGGTACACCTTCATCACACATAGAACGCTCTCCTACCATACCTATAAAGGTATCCACAGCTTCGGTAAATTGTTTTAGCCCCGGTACATTTTCGGCGCAGGGTCACTCGACTAGTGAGCTATTACGCACTCTTTGAATGAATAGCTGCTTCTAAGCTAACATCCTAGTTGTCTGTGCAACCCCACATCCTTTTCCACTTAACAATTATTTTGGGACCTTAGCTGGTGGTCTGGGCTGTTTCCCTTTCGACTACGGATCTTAGCACTCGCAGTCTGACTGCCGACCATAATTCATTGGCATTCGGAGTTTATCTGAGATTGGTAATCCGGGATGGACCCCTCACCCAAACAGTGCTCTACCTCCAAGAATCTCTAATGTCGACGCTAGCCCTAAAGCTATTTCGGAGAGAACCAGCTATCTCCAAGTTCGTTTGGAATTTCTCCGCTACCCACAAGTCATCCAAGCACTTTTCAACGTGCCCTGGTTCGGTCCTCCAGTGCGTCTTACCGCACCTTCAACCTGCTCATGGGTAGGTCACATGGTTTCGGGTCTACGTCATGATACTAATTCGCCCTATTCAGACTCGGTTTCCCTACGGCTCCGTCTCTTCAACTTAACCTCGCATCATAACGTAACTCGCCGGTTCATTCTACAAAAGGCACGCTCTCACCCATTAACGGGCTCGAACTTGTTGTAGGCACACGGTTTCAGGTTCTATTTCACTCCCCTCCCGGGGTGCTTTTCACCTTTCCCTCACGGTACTGGTTCACTATCGGTCACTAGGGAGTATTTAGGGTTGGGAGATGGTCCTCCCAGATTCCGACGGGATTTCACGTGTCCCGCCGTACTCAGGATACTGCTAGGTACAAAGACTATTTTAAATACGAGGCTATTACTCTCTTTGGCTGATCTTCCCAAATCATTCTTCTATAATCTTTGAGTCCACATTGCAGTCCTACAACCCCGAAGAGTAAACTCTTCGGTTTGCCCTCCTGCCGTTTCGCTCGCCGCTACTAAGGCAATCGCTTTTGCTTTCTCTTCCTGCAGCTACTTAGATGTTTCAGTTCACTGCGTCTTCCTCCTCACATCCTTAACAGATGCGGGTAACAGGTAGTACCTGTTGGGTTCCCCCATTCGGAAATCCCTGGATCATCGCTTACTTACAGCTACCCAAGGCATATCGTCGTTTGTCACGTCCTTCTTCGGCTCCTAGTGCCAAGGCATCCACCGTGCGCCCTTATTAACTTAACCTTATTTTTCTGACCTTTCAGTCATAAACTCTTATTAATACTACAGCGTTTTCGGTTTATTTTCTTGTTACTATTTGATATAGATATTCAATTTTCAATGTGCATTACTTGGTGATCTCTCACCAATGGAGCCTAGCGGGATCGAACCGCTGACCTCCTGCGTGCAAAGCAGGCGCTCTCCCAGCTGAGCTAAGGCCCCACAAGACCTCTCAAGACTAAACAAGACCAATGCGCAGTTCCTTATCCTTAGAAAGGAGGTGATCCAGCCGCACCTTCCGATACGGCTACCTTGTTACGACTTCACCCCAATCATCTATCCCACCTTAGGCGGCTGGCTCCTAAAAGGTTACCTCACCGACTTCGGGTGTTACAAACTCTCGTGGTGTGACGGGCGGTGTGTACAAGGCCCGGGAACGTATTCACCGCGGCGTGCTGATCCGCGATTACTAGCGATTCCGACTTCATGTAGGCGAGTTGCAGCCTACAATCCGAACTGAGACTGGCTTTAAGAGATTAGCTTGCCGTCACCGGCTTGCGACTCGTTGTACCAGCCATTGTAGCACGTGTGTAGCCCAGGTCATAAGGGGCATGATGATTTGACGTCATCCCCACCTTCCTCCGGTTTATTACCGGCAGTCTCGCTAGAGTGCCCAACTAAATGATGGCAACTAACAATAGGGGTTGCGCTCGTTGCGGGACTTAACCCAACATCTCACGACACGAGCTGACGACAACCATGCACCACCTGTCACCTCTGTCCCGAAGGAAAACTCTATCTCTAGAGCGGTCAGAGGGATGTCAAGACCTGGTAAGGTTCTTCGCGTTGCTTCGAATTAAACCACATGCTCCACCGCTTGTGCGGGCCCCCGTCAATTCCTTTGAGTTTCAACCTTGCGGTCGTACTCCCCAGGCGGAGTGCTTAATGCGTTAGCTGCGGCACTAAACCCCGGAAAGGGTCTAACACCTAGCACTCATCGTTTACGGCGTGGACTACCAGGGTATCTAATCCTGTTTGCTCCCCACGCTTTCGAGCCTCAGCGTCAGTTACAAGCCAGAGAGCCGCTTTCGCCACCGGTGTTCCTCCATATATCTACGCATTTCACCGCTACACATGGAATTCCACTCTCCCCTCTTGCACTCAAGTTAAACAGTTTCCAAAGCGTACTATGGTTAAGCCACAGCCTTTAACTTCAGACTTATCTAACCGCCTGCGCTCGCTTTACGCCCAATAAATCCGGACAACGCTCGGGACCTACGTATTACCGCGGCTGCTGGCACGTAGTTAGCCGTCCCTTTCTGGTAAGATACCGTCACAGTGTGAACTTTCCACTCTCACACTCGTTCTTCTCTTACAACAGAGCTTTACGATCCGAAAACCTTCTTCACTCACGCGGCGTTGCTCGGTCAGACTTCCGTCCATTGCCGAAGATTCCCTACTGCTGCCTCCCGTAGGAGTCTGGGCCGTGTCTCAGTCCCAGTGTGGCCGATCACCCTCTCAGGTCGGCTATGTATCGTCGCCTTGGTGAGCCGTTACCCCACCAACTAGCTAATACAACGCAGGTCCATCTGGTAGTGATGCATTTGCACCTTTTAAGCAAATGTCATGCAACATCTACTCTTATGCGGTATTAGCTATCGTTTCCAATAGTTATCCCCCGCTACCAGGCAGGTTACCTACGCGTTACTCACCCGTTCGCAACTCATCCGGAGAAGCAAGCTCCTCCTTCAGCGTTCTACTTGCATGTATTAGGCACGCCGCCAGCGTTCGTCCTGAGCCAGGATCAAACTCTCATTAAAAGTTTGAGTTCTTACTCATTTCTGTCACTGACAGATTTATTGTTTTTT
>NZ_NCVG01000002.1:0-3020 GCF_002096835.1 Streptococcus mitis
ATACACCTGTACCCATGCCGAACACAGAAGTTAAGCCCTAGAACGCCGGAAGTAGTTGGGGGTTGCCCCCTGTGAGATATGGAAGTCGCTTAGCTTTATTCCGCCATAGCTCAGTTGGTAGTAGCGCATGACTGTTAATCATGATGTCGTAGGTTCGAGTCCTACTGGCGGAGTAGTTGATTAAGAGAGGCTTAGTCCTCTTTTTTTGTTATATAATTAATAATCTATCTCGCACCTAACGAAGCGAGATATTTTTTGACGATAGAAGTTTCAGACATCATCATTTTTGAACACTGATAGCACTTAAAAAGACGTTTTCTAAGTAGAATTCTAGTAGCCATACCAGTCGTTTCAAGGTAAGGGATCTTAGACGGTTTTTGAAAGTCATATTTCTTTTTGACTTCCACAATCAGGACAATATTGGGCATCATAATCCAGTCTAGCGATGATTTCTTTGTGAGTATCCCTATTGATGATATCTATAATTTGGATATTGGGGTCTTTAATATCGAGTAGTTTTGTGATAAAATGTAATTGTTCCATATGATTCTTTCTAATGAGTTGTTTTGTCGCTTTTCATTATAGATCTTATGGGACTTTTTTTCTACACAAAAATCGGCTCTATAATATCTATAGGGGATTTACCCACTACAAATATTATAGAGCCTTAATAATCTATTTAGTGTTATTTGGTGTGAGATATTTTTGCTGAGTAAAGTTTCAGAGCCCTCCGTTTTCGAGTAATGTACCACAGTTTTAAGGAGATCTTTTTAGTACTTTAATCGAGGATAGCGAAGAGGCTAAACGTGGCGGACTGTAAATACGCTCCTTCGAGGGATTCGAATCCTTCCGCTTCCATTATCTTAGTTTTTGAAATTTAGGTAGTAAATTTTTTCCTATTCTGTCAACTTTTCCTATTTGTTATCTTTTTGAGGTTGGTATTTGAGCAATTCAGGATTTTATAATAACTGTTTATAATTTTTTGTTAGAATAAGGTCATAAAAAGTAAAGGAGTGTATGCTTATGCTACAAAATATTTATGATCAGATGACTGATTTCTATGACAGTATCGAAGAAGAGTATGCTACTTTCTTTGGTAATAATTGGGACTGGGAACATTTTCATTTTAAATTTTTGATTTATTATTTAGTTAGATATGGTATTGGGTGTCGTAGGGATTTTATCGTTTACCATTATCGTGTTGCTTATCGTTTGTATCTTGAAAAGATGATAATGAAACAAGGTTTTATTTCTTGTTGAGATAGTCTGAGTTAATTTCCGAACAAACTTACTTTTTTATGGCAATATAACAATAAATAGCTGGTAATTTTTCTAAAACATTTTTTAATAGTTGGAAATAGCAAATCTTTCTATTGTTTCTTCTTGATAAAAAGGCGATTTTTTCTTATAATAAATTGTAAGATATAATTGCAGGTGAGAGTCCTGCCATGTATGTGAGAAAGGAAGAGCCTGAGGGCTCAGACAAGATTATGACTTCAGTTGTTGTTGTAGGTACCCAGTGGGGTGATGAAGGTAAAGGGAAGATTACAGACTTCCTTTCAGCGAATGCAGAAGTGATTGCACGTTACCAAGGTGGTGATAATGCAGGTCACACGATTGTGATTGATGGTAAGAAATTTAAGTTGCACTTGATTCCATCTGGAATTTTCTTCCCTGAAAAAATCTCTGTTATTGGGAATGGTATGGTTGTAAATCCTAAATCTCTTGTAAAAGAGTTGAGCTATCTTCATGAGGAAGGTGTTACAACTGATAACTTGCGTATTTCTGATCGCGCGCATGTTATTTTGCCTTATCATATCGAGTTGGATCGCTTGCAAGAAGAAGCTAAGGGCGACAATAAGATTGGTACTACAATCAAGGGAATTGGTCCAGCTTATATGGACAAGGCTGCTCGTGTTGGGATTCGTATTGCAGATCTTTTGGATAAAGATATTTTCCGTGAGCGTTTAGAACGTAACCTTGCTGAAAAGAATCGTCTTTTTGAAAAATTGTATGACAGTAAAGCGATTGCTTTCGATGATATTTTTGAAGAGTATTATGAATATGGTCAACAAATCAAGAAATATGTGACAGACACATCTGTTATCTTGAATGATGCGCTTGATAACGGTAAACGTGTGCTTTTTGAAGGTGCACAAGGTGTTATGCTAGATATCGACCAAGGTACCTATCCATTTGTTACGTCATCAAACCCTGTGGCTGGTGGTGTGACCATTGGTTCTGGTGTTGGTCCAAGTAAGATTGACAAGGTTGTAGGTGTATGTAAAGCCTATACGAGTCGTGTAGGAGACGGTCCTTTCCCAACTGAGTTGTTTGATGAAGTGGGAGAACGTATCCGTGAAGTCGGTCATGAATATGGTACAACAACTGGTCGTCCACGTCGTGTGGGATGGTTTGATTCAGTTGTGATGCGCCATAGCCGTCGCGTTTCTGGTATTACTAACCTTTCATTGAACTCTATCGATGTTTTGAGTGGTTTAGATACTGTGAAAATCTGTGTGGCCTATGATCTTGATGGTCAACGTATTGACTACTATCCAGCTAGTCTTGAGCAATTGAAACGTTGCAAGCCTATCTATGAAGAGTTGCCAGGTTGGTCAGAAGATATTACTGGAGTTCGTAATTTGGAAGATCTTCCTGAGAATGCGCGTAACTATGTTCGTCGTGTGAGTGAATTGGTTGGCGTTCGTATTTCTACTTTCTCAGTAGGTCCTGGTCGTGAACAAACAAATATTTTAGAAAGTGTTTGGTCCTAAGAGATTTTTAAGATTTGTTTAAGATAGGTCGGGTATACTATAGACAGTTACAAGAAGACCTCCTAACTTGTTGTAACAAATATCCTAAACTTTTCTTTTTCATAATAATCTCCCTATAAAGTCACCGCATTCGGTGGCTTTTTTTGTCTTATGTGACTATTAGTCCGTCTCGCTCCGTTAGGTGCGAGACAAAACAACCACCCGCTATGCGGGTGCGCGTCGAAGGTTATACCAAAAAAACTC
>NZ_NCVG01000001.1:0-1472 GCF_002096835.1 Streptococcus mitis
ACGATGATTGGTACTTCTACTTCAACAATTTCTCCAGTTGGAACTTTAATCTTCACTTTAACGCTTGGTTTCACTCCAGCAGGAATTGTTGTTGGAATTTCTCCGACTTCGACAATTTCCCATCCTGGTTCTTTCGGAAGATCGATATGTCCTTTCACATCGTCTGGTGTGATTGGAGTTCCTTGTGGTACAACAATTTGTCTTACAGTTGGCGTAACGATGACTGGTACATCGACAGTAATCTTACGACCATCTGGTAATTCAATCTCTACTGGAACGACAGGTTTTGTTCCTGGTGTAGTTGTTGTTGGGATTTCTCCTACTTTTGTTACCTTCCATCCATTTGGTAATTCAATATGTTTCTTAACATCTTCTGGCGTAACTGGTGTTCCAACTTTAACTACCACAGGCGTAACTTTTGGTGTTACGATAACTGGTACATTTACAGTTACTCGAATTCCATTTGGTAACTCGATAACAACTGGAATACTTGGTCTTTCACCTGAAATATCTGTTGAAGGTTTGTCACCAATTGAGATAACTTTTGCTCCTTTTGGAATGTGTTTTTCAACATCCTCAGTAGTAATTGGATCACCTTGTTTTTTAACAATATCTTCAATAGGAGTTACAGTTACTGGAATTTCTACAGTCACAACTTTACCATTTGGTAATGTAATCGTTACTTTTACAGGATCCTTCTTACCTGGTGTTGTTAAGTCTGGAAGATCTCCTACCTTAACAGTTGCTCCTTCTGGTACTTTGATTTGTTTCAAGATATCTTCTGGAGTCAATTTATCTTTCGTTACTGGTGTCTCGATTTCCTTAACTGGAGTTACATTTACTGGTACTTCTACCGTAACTACTTTGCCATTTGGCAATTCAATCGTTACCTTAACTGGATCTTTCTTACCTGGCGTTGTTAAGTCTGGAAGATCTCCTACCTTAACAGTTGCTCCTTCTGGTACTTTGATTTGTTTCAAGATATCTTCTGGAGTCAATTTATCTTTTGTGACTGGGGTTTCGATTTCCTTAACTGGCGTTACATTCACTGGTACTTCTACCGTAACTACTTTGCCATTTGGTAATGTTACAGTAACCTTAACCGGATCTTTCTTACCTGGTGTTGTCAAGTCTGGAATGTTTTCAACATTTGTGACCTTGCCACCTTCTGGAATCTTGATGCCTTTAGTGTAGTCCTCTGGCGTTAACGGAGTTTTCGTTACTGGAGTTTCAATTTCCTTAACAGGTGTTACGTTAGCTGGAACATCTACAGTTATTGTTTTTCCATTTGGTAGTTCTACCGTTACTTTAACTGGATCTTTCTTACCTGGAGTTGTCAAGTCTGGAATATTTTCAACATTCGTTACCTTGCCACCTTCTGGAATTTTAATTCCTTTGGTGTAATCCTCTGGCGTTAACGGAGTATTCGTTACTGGCGTTTCAATTTCCTTAACTGGAGTTACATTAACTGG
>NZ_NCVG01000003.1:0-1322 GCF_002096835.1 Streptococcus mitis
AACCCAGACAAACTTACAGACGCTGAGAAGAAAGCGATCGAAGATAAGGTTAAAGCAGTCAACCCAGGTTCAACTGTAGTAGTGGACGATAAAGGTAACGCTACAGTCACAACACCAGAAGGTAAGACAGCGGTAATTCCAGCGACAGACTTAGTTAAATCACCAGAAGACGCAACTAAACCAAATGCAGGCAACGACATCGTTAAACCAGCGGACAAAACTGTAGTAGCTAACCCAGACAAACTTACAGACGCTGAGAAGAAAGCGATCGAAGATAAGGTTAAAGCAGTAAATCCAGGTTCAACTGTAGTAGTGGACGATAAAGGCAATGCAACAGTCACAACTCCAGAAGGAAAAACAGCGGTTATCCCAGCGTCAGACTTGACTAAGTCAGCAGCAGACGCAGCTAAACCAAACGCAGGCGATGACATCGTTAAACCAGCGGACAAAACTGTAGTAGCTAACCCAGACAAACTTACAGACGCTGAGAAGAAAGCCATCGAAGATAAGGTTAAAGCAGTCAACCCAGGTTCAATTGTAGTAGTAGACGATAAAGGCAATGCGACAGTTACAACTCCAGAAGGTAAGACAGCAGTAATTCCAGCGTCAGACTTGACTAAGTCAGAAGCGGATGCAACTAAACCAAACGCAGGCAATGACATCGTTAAACCAGCTGACAAGACAGTAGTCGCAAATCCAGATGCGTTAACTCCAGAAGAGAAGAAAGCGATCGAAGATAAGGTTAAAGCAGTCAACCCAGGTTCAACTGTAGTAGTGGACGATAAAGGTAACGCGACAGTCACAACCCCAGCAGGTAAGACAGCGGTTATCCCAGCAACAGACTTGACTAAGTCAGCAGCAGATGCAGCTAAACCAAACGCAGGTAATGACATCGTTAAACCAGCAGCCAAAACTGTAGTCGCAAATCCAGATGCTCTAACTTCAGAAGAGAAGAAAGCGATCGAAGATAAGGTTAAAGCAGTCAACCCAGGTTCAACTGTAGTAGTAGACGATAAAGGCAATGCGACAGTTACAACACCAGCAGGTAAGACAGCAGTAATTCCAGCGTCAGACTTGACTAAGTCAGCAGCAGATGCAGCTAAACCAAACGCAGGCAATGACATCGTTAAACCAGCTGACAAGACAGTAGTAGCAAATCCAGATGCGTTAACTCCAGAAGAGAAGAAAGCCATCGAAGATAAGGTTAAAGCCGTAAATCCAGGTTCCACTGTAGTAGTGGACGATAAAGGAAACGCGACAGTTACAACTCCAGCAGGTAAGACAGCGGTTATCCCAGCGTCAGACTTGACTAAGTCAGCAGC
>NZ_NCVG01000019.1:0-129689 GCF_002096835.1 Streptococcus mitis
TTGAACAAAGTGAAAGCCAGCGTCTTTAGGCGCTGGCTGGTAATTTGGGCTTATAGCCCTGGGACAAACCACCCGTTTGACGGGTGGTCATGATTAGAAAATGCCGATAAGGATCTGCATCCCAAGACTAGTGAGGATGATGGCTATCCAGCAGATGGCTCCGAGAAGAATGGATTTTCCACTGGATTTGACCATAGCGACCAGATTGGTTTTGAGACCGATAGCACTCATGGCCATGACAATAAGGAATTTAGAGAGTTGTTTGAGAGGGGTAAAGAAACTACTGGACACACCTAGAGAGGTGAGTAGTGTAGTGAGGAGAGAGGCAAGGATAAAGTAAAGGATAAAAAGTGGGAAGACTTTTTTCAGTTGTAGGCTTTGCTTGTTTTCTTGTTGGCGACTTTGCCAGTAGGATAGAAAGAGAGTGATGGGGATAATAGCAAGGGTTCGCGTAAGTTTGACAATGGTTGCGGATTCGAGGGTATTACTTTGGTAGAGGCTGTCCCAGGCGCTAGCTGTGGCGGTTACAGAGGAAGTATCATTGACCGCAGTTCCTGCAAAGAGAGCGAAGCCGTCATTGGATAGATGAAGCCAGGTGCCTAGAGTTGGAAAGATGAGCGCAGCCAAGACATTGAAGAAAAAGATAACAGAGATGGCTTGGGCTACTTCCTTTTCCTTGGCGTGAATAACGGGCGCTGTTGCCGCAATGGCAGAGCCCCCACAGATAGAAGAACCTACTCCAATCAAGGTAGCCAGTTTTGTGTCCAATGCAAAGAAGCGCTGGAAAAGGTAGGCAACAATCAAGGCTATTGAAATGGTGGACAGGATAACAGGGAGCGAAGATTGACCAACTGCGAAGACTTGCGAGATATTGAGACCAAAACCAAGCAAGATAACGGCATACTGGAGCAATTTTTTAGAACTAAAGGTCAATCCAGCATCCAGTTGTTTATAGGGCGAGAGAAAGGGATGGAGAAGCATGCCTATGAAAATCGCAAAAACGGGCGCGCCAATGACAGGGAAGAATCCTCCTAAGTACCAAGATACGATTGAAATGAGAAGGCAGGCCAATATACCTGCTCCATTTTTTGATAGAAATGACATAAAAACCTCCAAATAGAATCTGTTACCATTATAGACCTGTAAAGAAGAAAAGTAAAATAGAAAGTGGAGCTAACAATTATTTGACAAGTAGTGCTAATTATGTAATAATAATCCTACAAGAACTGTAACGAAGTCTTGGCAAAAACAAAAATACCAGAGCTCCACCTCTGGTATTTCTTTTTGTCCAGTTACATTAAAACTAAACTCAGGTTATATTTTTTTGTCGCGCTTATCTAACCACTTTCTGACTATCCACTCAGAAATGACATTACCGGTAATAGTAATCAGTAATGGTGCTAGAATAACTGTAACGAAGATTAGCAAAAACTCACCTCCAAACTAAGTTCGTTAGTGGAGTTGCGACAAATTCATTTTAACATACTTCAATTTGTTATGCTAGCGTTATTCTATCATGTATTTTTGCGGTTGGGGGGCTTTTGTAGTATAATAGAGATACGTTTTGAGAGTAGGAGGTATCTATGGACTTAACTAAGCGCTTTAATAAACAATTAGATAAGATTCAAGTTTCGTTGATTCGCCAGTTTGACCAGGCTATTTCGGAGATTCCTGGGGTCTTGCGTTTGACCTTGGGAGAACCTGATTTTACAACGCCAGATCACGTCAAGGAGGCGGCTAAGCGGGCCATCGACCAGAACCAATCCTACTACACAGGGATGAGTGGTCTGTTAACATTACGTCAGGCAGCTAGTGATTTTGTTAAAGAAAAATACCAGCTAGATTACAATCCTGAAAATGAAATTTTGGTTACAATTGGGGCGACAGAGGCTTTATCTGCCACTTTGACAGCTATTTTGGAAGAGGGAGATAAGGTGCTCTTGCCAGCTCCTGCCTATCCAGGTTATGAGCCAATTGTCAATCTAGTTGGGGCAGAGGTTGTCGAGATTGATACGACTGAAAATGGTTTTGTCTTGACTCCTGAAATGTTGGAAAAGGCCATTTTGGAGCAAGGCGACAAGCTCAAGGCGGTCATTCTCAACTATCCGGCTAATCCGACAGGAATTACCTATAGTCGGGAGCAGTTGGAAGCCTTGGCAGACGTTTTACGCAAGTATGAGATTTTTGTTGTCTGTGATGAGGTTTACTCAGAATTAACCTATACAGGCGAAGCCCATGTATCTCTGGGAACTATGCTGAGAGACCAGGCTATTATTATCAATGGCTTGTCTAAATCGCATGCTATGACAGGTTGGCGTTTAGGCTTTATCTTTGCTCCTGCAGCCTTTACAGCCCAGTTAATCAAGAGTCACCAGTACTTGGTAACTGCCGCAAACACTATGGCGCAACATGCTGCGGTAGAGGCTTTGACGGCGGGTAAAAACGATGCAGAGCCTATGAAGAAGGAATACATTCAGCGTCGAGATTATATCATCGAAAAGATGACTGCTCTTGGTTTTGAGATTATCAAACCAGATGGGGCCTTCTATATATTTGCTAAGATTCCAGCAGGTTACAATCAAGACTCCTTTGCTTTTCTGAAGGATTTTGCCTATAAGAAGGCTGTTGCCTTTATCCCTGGTGCAGCTTTTGGACGTTACGGAGAAGGCTATGTTCGCCTCTCTTATGCAGCCAGCATGGAAACAATCAGAGAGGCCGTGAAACGACTTGAGGAGTACATGAGAGAAGTATGATCCAGTCTATCACGAGTCAAGGTCTCGTACTCTACAATCGTAACTTTCGGGAGGATGATAAGCTAGTCAAAATCTTCACCGAGCAGGCTGGCAAGCGCATGTTTTTCGTCAAACACGCTGGTCAATCTAAACTAGCTCCGGTTATTCAGCCCTTGGTGTTGGCAATATTTCTCTTGCGAATCAATGATGACGGCCTTAGCTACATCGAGGACTACCATGAGGTGATGACCTTTCCCAAGATTAATAGTGATCTCTTTGTCATGGCCTATGCGACTTATGTTGCGGCTCTGGCTGATGCTAGTTTGCAGGATAATCAGCAGGATGCTTCCTTGTTTGCTTTCTTGAGGAAGACTCTGGAGTTGATGGAAGCAGGGATAGATTATCAGGTCTTAACCAATATTTTTGAAATTCAAATCTTGACTCGATTTGGAATCAGCCTTAATTTTAATGAGTGTGTCTTTTGCCATCGGGTGGGTGAGGCCTTTGACTTTTCTTTTAAATATGGAGCCTGCCTTTGCCCAGAGCATTATCATGAAGATGAGAGACGTTGTCATCTCAATCCCAATATCCCTTACCTGCTCAATCAATTTCAAGCCATTGATTTTGAAACCTTGGAGATGATTTCGCTTAAGGCCGAAATCAAGCAAGAGCTACGCAAGTTTATGGATCAACTCTACGAAGAGTATGTTGGGATTCACCTTAAATCAAAGAAATTTATTGATTCCCTGGCAGACTGGGGACAATTACTAAAAGAGGAAGACAAATGAAAAAAATCGCAGTAGATGCTATGGGGGGCGATTACGCACCTCAAGCCATCGTTGAGGGTGTCAACCAAGCCCTGGCTGACTTTTCAGATATTGAGATTCAACTCTATGGAGATGAAAGCAAGATCAAGCAATATCTAACGGCTACAGAGCGCGTCAGCATTATCCATACGGATGAAAAGATTGATTCAGACGATGAACCTACGAGAGCTATTCGGAAGAAGAAAAATGCCAGTATGGTATTGGCAGCCAAGGCTGTCAAAGAGGGTGAAGCAGACGCTGTCCTCTCGGCTGGGAATACAGGTGCTTTGTTGGCGGCTGGATTCTTCATCGTGGGTCGTATCAAGAATATCGACCGTCCTGGGCTTATGTCGACCTTGCCGACTGTAGATGGGAAGGGTTTTGACATGCTGGACCTCGGTGCCAATGCGGAGAATACAGCCCAGCACCTCCATCAATACGCTATTCTGGGTTCCTTCTATGCTAAAAATGTTCGTGGCATTGCGCAACCTCGTGTTGGCTTGCTTAACAATGGAACAGAGAGTAGCAAGGGTGACCCGCTTCGTAAGGAAACTTACGAATTACTAGCAGCTGATGAAAGTTTGAACTTTATCGGAAATGTGGAAGCGCGTGATTTGATGAATGGCGTTGCGGATGTTGTTGTGGCAGATGGTTTCACGGGAAACGCTGTGCTCAAATCCATTGAAGGGACAGCCATGGGAATTATGGGCTTGCTCAAGACAGCTATTACAGGTGGTGGTCTTCGAGCGAAATTAGGCGCCCTCCTTCTCAAGGACAGCCTCAGAGGTTTGAAAAAACAGCTTAACTATTCTGATGTTGGTGGAGCGGTCTTGTTTGGTGTCAAGGCACCTGTTATCAAGACTCATGGCTCAAGCGATGCCAAGGCTGTTTATAGTACAATTCGCCAGATTCGTACCATGCTAGAAACAGACGTAGTTGCCCAGACTGCGCGTGAATTTTCAGGAGAATAAAAGAGATGACAGAAAAAGAAATTTTTGACCGTATTGTGACTATTATCCAAGAGCGACAGGGAGAGGACTTTGTCGTGACAGAATCCTTGAGTCTGAAAGACGATTTGGATGCTGACTCCGTTGACTTGATGGAGTTTATCTTGACACTGGAAGATGAATTTAGCATCGAAATCAGTGATGAGGAAATTGACCAACTCCAAAATGTAGGAGATGTTGTAGAAGTCGTCAAAAGTAAAGAATAGTAAGAAGCAAGATAAGAAGAGTTGCATATTGCTAAGAATGTAAATCAACATTCTATTTGACAATTATTTACATTTTAATCTTTTTAAATATATATTTTAGGCATGACATTTGTTCTGCCTATTTTTTATCCCAAAAGTGTAGTTGAGGTGTTTATTTGGAGTTTTACATGTATTTTTTGATAAAACGTGATAGAATGGGTATAGAAATTAGGAAAGTTGAAGAAAAGGAATGAAGAAGGTTTTAAAATATTTTTTAGTATTTGTTTTTCTATTTTTGATGAATATTTTCATCTTTAAGATACTAGCAACTCTGGGATTTCAGCTGACAATGAGTGAAAAGAGTTATATTGTACCACCGCTGTTTTCGATTATCGTTTTGTACATGATTGACAAAAGAATTAGGAAGAAAAAGAAATAAATATATATTTTAGGCATGACGTTTGTTCTGCCTATTTTCTTTATCTAAAAAGTGCATTTGGGAGGTAGATAGGCGCATTTGGGAAGGAAGTCCAGTTTTTGTTTGAGGATTGGGGTAAGATAGTTGTTATCAGATGAGTTTATACTCTTCGAAAATCAAATTCAAACCACGTCAACGTCGCCACCGTATATATGTGACTGACTTCGTCAGTCTTATCTACAACCTCAAAACAGTGTTTTGAGCAACCTGCGGCTAGTTTGCTCTTTGATTTTCATTGAGTATTAGGAAAAGGAGATGAATATGAAATTTGGGAAACGTCACTATCGTCCGCAGGTGGATCAGATGGACTGCGGTGTAGCTTCATTAGCCATGGTTTTTGGCTACTATGGTAGTTATTATTCTTTGGCTCACCTGCGAGAATTGGCTAAGACGACCATGGATGGGACAACGGCTTTGGGCTTGGTCAAGGTGGCAGAGGAAATTGGTTTTGAGACGCGGGCTATTAAGGCAGATATGACGCTCTTTGACTTGCCAGATTTGACTTTTCCTTTTGTTGCCCATGTGCTTAAGGAAGGGAAATTGCTCCACTACTATGTGGTGACTGGGCAGGACAAGGACGGTATTCATATTGCCGATCCAGATCCTGGGGTGAAATTGATCAAACTGCCACGTGAGCGTTTTGCGGAAGAATGGACAGGAGTGACTCTTTTTATGGCACCGAGTCCAGACTACAAGCCTCATAAGGATCAAAAGAATGGTCTGCTCTCTTTTATACCTATATTAGTGAAGCAGCGTGGCTTGATTACCAATATCGTTTTGGCAACACTCTTGGTAACCTTGATTAACATTGTAGGTTCTTATTACCTTCAGTCTATCATTGATACCTATGTGCCAGATCAGATGCGTTCGACGTTGGGGATTATTTCTATTGGGTTGGTTATCGTCTATATTCTCCAGCAGATTTTGTCTTATGCTCAGGAGTATCTCTTACTTGTTTTGGGGCAACGCTTGTCGATTGATGTGATTTTGTCCTATATCAAGCATGTTTTTCACTTGCCCATGTCCTTCTTTGCGACACGCAGGACAGGGGAAATCGTTTCTCGTTTTACAGATGCTAATAGTATCATTGATGCGCTGGCTTCGACCATTCTTTCGATTTTCCTAGATGTGTCGACGGTTGTCATTATTTCCCTTGTTTTATTTTCACAAAATACCAATCTCTTTTTCATGACCTTATTGGCGCTTCCTATCTACACAGTGATTATCTTTGCCTTTATGAAACCTTTTGAAAAGATGAATCGGGATACCATGGAAGCCAATGCGGTTCTGTCTTCTTCTATCATTGAGGACATTAATGGTATTGAGACCATCAAGTCCTTGACCAGTGAAAGTCAGCGTTACCAAAAAATTGACAAGGAATTTGTGGATTATCTGAAAAAATCTTTTACCTATAGTCGGGCAGAGAGTCAGCAAAAGGCTCTGAAAAAAGTTGCCCATCTCTTGCTCAATGTCGGCATTCTCTGGATGGGGGCTGTTCTGGTCATGGATGGCAAGATGAGTTTGGGGCAGTTGATTACCTATAATACCTTGCTGGTTTATTTTACCAATCCTTTGGAAAATATCATCAATCTGCAAACCAAGCTTCAGACAGCGCAGGTTGCCAATAACCGTCTGAATGAGGTTTATCTGGTAGCTTCTGAGTTTGAGGAGAAGAAAACAGTTGAGGATTTGAGCTTGATGAAGGGAGAGCTGACTTTCAAGCAGGTTTCCTATAAGTATGGCTATGGTCGAGACGTCTTGTCGGATATCAATTTGACCATTTCCCAAGGCTCTAAGGTGGCTTTTGTGGGGATTTCAGGGTCAGGTAAGACGACCTTGGCCAAGATGATGGTTAATTTTTATGATCCAAGTCAGGGAGAGATTAGTCTGGGTGGTGTCAATCTCAATCAGATTGATAAAAAGGTCCTGCGTCAGTATATCAACTATCTGCCTCAACAGCCCTATGTCTTTAACGGAACGATTTTGGAGAATCTTCTCCTTGGAGCCAAGGAAGGGACGACTCAAGAGGATATCTTGCGGGCGGTCGAGTTGGCAGAGATTCGGGAGGACATTGAGCGTATGCCCCTGAATTACCAGACAGAATTGACTTCGGATGGGGCAGGGATCTCAGGTGGTCAACGTCAGAGAATTGCTCTGGCGCGTGCTCTCTTGACAGATGCGCCGGTCTTGATTTTGGATGAGGCGACCAGCAGTCTGGATATCTTGACAGAGAAGCGAATTGTCGATAATCTTATGGCTTTAGACAAGACCTTGATTTTCATTGCTCACCGCTTGACCATTGCTGAGCGGACAGAGAAGGTGGTTGTCTTGGATCAGGGCAAGATTGTTGAAGAAGGAAATCATGCTGATTTGCTTGCACAGGGTGGCTTTTATGCCCATTTGGTCAATAGCTAGAAAGAGGAGAGGATGAAACCAGAATTTTTAGAAAGTGCGGAGTTTTATAATCGTCGTTACCATAATTTTTCCAGTCGGGTAATTGTACCCATGTCCCTTCTGCTCGTATTTTTGCTTGGATTTGCAACTTTTGCAGAGAAGGAGATGAGTTTGTCTACTAGAGCTACTGTCGAACCTAGTCGTATTCTTGCCAATATCCAGTCAACTAGCAACAATCGTATTCTTGTCAATCATTTGGAAGAAAATAAGCTGGTTAAGAAGGGGGATCTTCTGGTTCAATATCAGGAAGGGGCAGAAGGTGTTCAAGCGGAGTCTTATGCCAGTCAGTTGGACATGCTCAAGGATCAAAAAAAGCAATTGGAGTATTTGCAAAAAAGCCTGCAAGAAGGGACGGACTACTTTCCAGAGGAGGATAAGTTTGGTTACCAGGCCACCTTTCGCGACTACATCAGTCAAGCAGGCAGTCTTAGGGCTAGTACATCGCAACAAAATGAGACTATCGCGTCCCAGAATGCAGCAGCTAGTCAAACCCAAGCTGAAATCGCCAATCTCATCAGCCAAACAGAGGCTAAAATTCGCGATTACCAGACAGCTAAGTCAGCTATTGAAACAGGTGCTTCCTTGGCCAGTCAGAATCTAGTCTACTCTCTCTACCAGTCCTACAAATCTCAGGGTGAGGAAAATTCCCAAGCTAAGGCTCAGGCTGTTGCGCAGGTTGAAGCGCAGCTTTCTCAGTTAGAATCTAGTCTTGCTACTTACCGCGTCCAGTATGCAAGTTCAGGTACCCAGCAAGCCTACGCGTCAGGCTTAAGCAGTCAATTGGAATCTCTTAAATCACAACACTTGGCTAAGGTTGGTCAGGAATTGACCCTTCTAGAGCAGAAAATCTTAGAGGTGGAGTCAAGCAAGAAGGTACAGGGAAATCTTCTAGACAAGGGGAAAATTATGGCAAGTGAGGATGGGGTGCTTCATCTTAATCCTGAGACCAGTGATTCTACCATGGTAGCAGAAGGTGCCTTACTAGCTCAACTCTATCCGTCCTTGGAAAAAGAAGGGAAAGCCAAACTAACAGCTTATCTTAGTTCAAAGGATGTAGCAAGGATCAAGGTCGGTGATTCTGTTCGCTATACTACGACTCATGATGT
This sequence comes from Streptococcus mitis, assembly GCF_002096835.1. GTDB lineage: Bacteria > Bacillota > Bacilli > Lactobacillales > Streptococcaceae > Streptococcus > Streptococcus mitis_W. The sequence goes on from NZ_NCVG01000019.1 coordinate 8,769, forward strand.
CAAGAATCAACTTTTCCTAGATTCTACTATTACAAGTATTGATACGACAGCTACTAAGACTGAAAAAGGGAATTTCTTTAAAATCGAGGCAGAGACTGATCTGACTGCTGATCAGGCTGAAAAACTTAGGTACGGGGTGGAAGGTCGTCTACAGATGATTACGGGCAAGAAAAGTTATCTGCGCTACTATTTGGATCAATTTTTGAACAAAGAATAATGTTCGTGTTTTTAGAGTTAAATGATTTTAAAACTGTGAGAAAGATACTTCTTGCAGTTTTTTCTTTATGATTTCCGAAGAGAATGCGCTATTTATTCGGCTAAATTCTTGTGATTTTGGTTTTTTTGTGGTAAAATGTGCTCAAGTAATACGAAAGGCGAACTTTAAAATGTCAAAACAATTGATCTATTCGGGAAAAGCTAAAGATATCTATACAACAGAGGATGAAAATCTTATTATTTCGACTTATAAGGACCAAGCGACTGCTTTCAATGGTGTTAAGAAGGAGCAGATTGCGGGTAAGGGAGTGTTGAATAATCAGATTTCATCTTTTATTTTCGAGAAATTAAATGCGGCTGGCGTAGCGACTCACTTTGTGGAGAAACTTTCAGACACGGAACAACTTAATAAAAAGGTGGAAATCATTCCTTTGGAAGTTGTGCTTCGCAACTACACTGCTGGTTCCTTTTCAAAACGTTTTGGCGTAGACGAAGGTATCGCATTTGAGACTCCGATTGTCGAATTTTACTACAAAAATGATGATTTGGATGATCCATTCATCAATGACGAGCATGTGAAATTCCTACAGATTGCGGATGACCAGCAGATTGCCTACTTGAAGGAAGAAACTCGTCGTATCAATGAACTCTTGAAAGTCTGGTTTGCTGAGATTGATCTTAAATTGATTGACTTTAAGCTAGAGTTCGGTTTTGACAAGGATGGCAAGATTATCTTGGCAGACGAATTTTCACCAGATAACTGCCGTTTGTGGGATGCGGATGGCAACCATATGGACAAGGATGTTTTCCGTAGGGGTCTCGGCGAATTAACAGATGTTTATGAGATTGTTTGGGAAAAGTTACAGAGGTTGAAATAACAACCTAGAGGTCGTTTGGGAACATTGCAAGAGATGAAATAAAGGAATAAGAATTGATGGATAAACGTATTTTTGTTGAAAAAAAGGCTGATTTTCAGGTCAAGTCAGAGAGTTTGGTAAGAGAGCTCCAACATAACTTGGGACTGTCAAGCTTGAAAAGTATTCGCATTGTGCAAGTTTATGATGTCTTTGATTTGGCAGAGGACCTGTTTGCACCTGCAGAGAAGCACATCTTCTCTGAGCAGGTGACAGACCATGTCTTGGACGAAACTGCTGTGCAGGCGGATCTTGCTAACTATGCTTTCTTTGCCATTGAAAGCCTACCAGGACAGTTTGATCAGCGTGCAGCTTCTTCGCAAGAAGCCTTGCTTTTGCTGGGAAGTTCGAGTGATGTGACGGTCAATACAGCTCAACTTTACTTGGTCAATAAAGATATTGACGCGTCTGAGCTAGAGGCGGTCAAGAACTACTTGCTCAATCCAGTCGATTCTCGTTTCAAGGACATCACGACAGGGATTGCCAAGCAGGAATTTTCTGAGTCAGACAAGACCATTCCTAAATTGACTTTCTTTGAAAGCTACACAGCAGAAGACTTTGCCCGTTACAAGGCCGGGCAAGGGATGGCTATGGAAGTGGATGATTTGCTCTTTATCCAAGACTACTTCAAGTCAGTCGGGCGCGTGCCAACTGAGACAGAGCTCAAGGTTTTGGACACCTACTGGTCTGACCACTGCCGTCACACGACTTTTGAGACTGAGTTGAAGCAGATTGATTTCTCAGCTTCTAAATTCCAAAAACAATTGCAGTCAACCTATGACAAGTATATTGCCATGCGTGATGAGTTGGGGCGTTCTGAAAAACCGCAAACCTTGATGGATATGGCGACTATTTTCGGTCGTTATGAGCGTGCTAATGGACGTTTGGATGACATGGAAGTGTCTGACGAAATCAATGCTTGCTCAGTAGAAATCGAAGTGGACGTTGATGGTGTGAAAGAACCATGGCTCCTCATGTTTAAAAACGAAACCCACAATCACCCAACTGAGATTGAGCCATTTGGTGGGGCGGCTACTTGTATCGGTGGTGCTATTCGTGACCCATTATCAGGTCGTTCTTATGTTTACCAAGCTATGCGTATCTCAGGTGCGGGTGATATTACAGCACCGATTTCGGGAACGCGTGCTGGTAAGCTGCCACAACAGGTTATTTCTAAAACAGCTGCTCACGGTTATTCTTCATATGGTAACCAGATTGGGCTTGCGACAACCTACGTTCGTGAGTACTTCCACCCAGGCTTTGTAGCTAAACGCATGGAGCTTGGTGCTGTTGTCGGAGCGGCTCCTAAGGGCAATGTTGTCCGTGAAAAACCGGAAGCGGGTGATGTTATTATCCTCCTTGGAGGTAAGACTGGACGTGATGGTGTCGGTGGTGCGACAGGTTCTTCTAAGGTTCAAACAGTTGAGTCCGTGGGAACTGCTGGAGCTGAAGTTCAAAAAGGGAATGCCATCGAAGAACGTAAGATTCAGCGCCTCTTCCGTAATGGTGATGTCACTCGTCTCATCAAGAAGTCCAATGACTTTGGGGCAGGCGGTGTCTGTGTGGCTATCGGTGAATTAGCAGATGGTCTTGAAATCGACCTTAACAAGGTTCCTCTTAAATACCAAGGCTTGAATGGTACAGAAATTGCCATCTCTGAATCTCAAGAACGGATGGCGGTTGTGGTTCGTCCTGAAGATGTGGATGCCTTCGTTGTTGAATGTAACAAAGAGAATATTGACGCTGTTGTGGTTGCGACAGTGACGGAAAAACCAAATCTAGTTATGCACTGGAATGGCGAAACGATTGTAGACTTGGAACGCCGTTTCCTTGATACCAATGGTGTGCGCGTGGTTGTCGATGCTAAAGTTGTGGACAAAGATGTCAAGCTTCCAGAAGAACGTCAAACATCTGCTAACACACTTGAAGTTGATACCCTTGCGGTTCTATCTGATTTGAATCATGCGAGTCAAAAAGGATTACAGACTATCTTTGACTGCTCTGTTGGACGCTCTACGGTTAATCACCCACTTGGTGGTCGCTATCAACTTACACCAACTGAGGCTTCTGTGCAGAAGTTGCCAGTTCAACACGGAGTGACTCACACTGCGTCTGTCATAGCTCAAGGATTCAATCCATATATAGCTGAATGGTCTCCATACCACGGTGCTGCCTATGCGGTGATCGAAGCAACTGCTCGATTGGTTGCTGCTGGTGCAAACTGGTCTAAGGCTCGTTTCTCTTACCAAGAGTACTTCGAGCGCATGGACAAACAAGCTGAGCGTTTTGGTCAGCCAGTAGCAGCTCTCCTAGGCTCTATCGAAGCTCAGATTCAACTTGGTTTGCCATCTATTGGTGGGAAGGACTCCATGTCTGGTACTTTTGAAGAATTGACAGTGCCACCAACCTTGGTAGCTTTTGGGGTGACGACGGCAGATAGCCGTAAGGTCCTCTCTCCAGAGTTCAAAACTGATGGTGAAAATATCTACTACATCCCAGGTCAAGCCCTCTCTGCAAAAATTGATTTTGACTTGATTAAGTCTAACTTTGCTCAGTTTGAAGACATCCAAGCTGGCCACAAAGTGACATCTGCATCAGCTGTTAAATATGGTGGTGTTGTTGAAAGTTTGGCACTTGCTACTTTTGGAAATCATATCGGTGCAGAGGTAACCCTGCCTGAACTTGAAACAGCTTTGACAGCTCAATTAGGCGGATTTGTCTTCACATCTCCTGAAGAGATTGCTGGAGTAGAGAAAATTGGACAAACAAGTGCCAACTTTACACTCCTTGTCAACGGTGTGAAGCTAGATGGACAGAAACTTGACAGTGCCTTCCAAGGAAAACTGGAAGAGGTTTACCCAACTGAATTTGCCCAATCTAAAGAACTAGCAGAAGTTCCAGCTGTCGCTACTAACACAGTCATCCAAGCTAAAGAAAAAGTTGAAAAACCGGTAGTCTATATCCCAGTCTTCCCAGGAACTAACTCAGAATATGACTCAGCCAAGGCCTTCGAAAAAGAAGGTGCAGAGGTCAACTTGGTGCCATTTGTGACCTTGAATGAAGAAGCCATTGTCAATTCAGTTGAAACTATGGTTGACAACATCGGCAAGGCTAACATTCTCTTCTTTGCAGGTGGTTTCTCAGCTGCGGACGAGCCAGATGGTTCAGCTAAGTTTATTGTCAATATCCTGCTCAATGAAAAAGTGCGTGCGGCTATTGATAGCTTTATCGCCCGTGGTGGCTTGATTATCGGTATCTGTAATGGATTCCAAGCCCTCGTCAAATCAGGTCTTCTTCCATACGGAAACTTTGAAGATGCAAGCAGTACGAGCCCAACCCTCTTCTACAATGATGCCAACCAACACGTGGCCAAGATGGTGGAAACTCGGATTGCCAATATCAACTCGCCATGGTTGGCTGGGGTGCAAGTGGGCGATATCCACGCCATTCCTGTTTCACACGGTGAAGGGAAATTTGTCGTGACGGCTGAGGAATTTGCAGAACTCCGTGACAATGGACAAATTTTCAGCCAATACGTTGACTTCGAAGGCAAACCTAGCATGGACTCTAAGTACAATCCGAATGGTTCTGTCCATGCCATTGAAGGAATTACCAGCAAGAACGGCCAAATCATCGGTAAGATGGGCCACTCAGAACGTTATGAGGAAGGTCTTTTCCAAAATATCCCAGGAAATAAAGACCAGCACCTGTTTGCGTCGGCGGTTAAATACTTTACTGGAAAATAAGACTTGCAGATGTTTTAATAGATAGTATCAGTAATGTAAAAGTCATGTAGATTTAGCTCATGATGATTGCAAATGAAAATTAGGTATAAAAAATGACATACGAAGTAAAATCTCTTAATGAAGAATGTGGTGTTTTCGGTATCTGGGGACATCCAGATGCTGCTAAATTGACCTATTTTGGTCTCCATAGTCTTCAGCACCGTGGTCAAGAGGGGGCAGGAATCCTCTCCAATGACCAAGGGAAACTAAAGCGTCATCGCGATATGGGTCTTCTATCAGAAGTCTTCAGAAATCCTGCTAACTTAGATAAATTGACAGGAACTGGTGCGATTGGGCATGTTCGTTATGCGACTGCTGGCGAAGCTTCTGTAGATAATATCCAGCCCTTCCTTTTCCGTTTTCACGATATGCAGTTTGGCTTGGCTCATAATGGAAATCTGACCAATGCGGCCTCTCTCAAGAAAGAATTGGAAGATAGAGGAGCGATTTTCAGCGCGACTTCGGACTCGGAAATCTTGGCTCATCTCATTCGTCGCAGCCATAATCCGAACTTGATGGGCAAAATCAAGGAAGCGCTCAGCCTTGTCAAAGGTGGTTTTGCCTATATCTTGCTGTTTGAGGACAAGTTGATTGCGGCTCTTGACCCAAATGGTTTCCGTCCCCTTTCTATCGGGAAAATGGCTAATGGAGCGGTGGTTGTTTCCTCTGAAACTTGTGCTTTTGAAGTCATTGGTGCAGAGTGGATTCGTGATTTGAAGCCAGGTGAGATTGTGATCTTTGATGACAAGGGCATCCAGTATGATAGCTATACAGATGATACTCAGTTAGCAATCTGTTCCATGGAGTATATCTACTTTGCTCGCCCTGATTCTAATATCCATGGTGTCAATGTCCATACGGCTCGCAAACGTATGGGTGCCCAATTGGCGCGTGAATTCAAACATGAGGCGGATATCGTGGTCGGTGTGCCCAATTCTTCCCTCAGTGCGGCTATGGGATTTGCGGAAGAATCCGGGCTACCAAACGAAATGGGTCTTATTAAGAATCAATATACACAACGCACCTTTATCCAACCGACTCAAGAATTACGGGAGCAAGGGGTGCGGATGAAACTATCTGCTGTTTCTGGTGTTGTAAAAGGCAAGCGTGTGGTTATGATTGATGACTCTATTGTACGTGGAACAACCTCTCGTCGGATCGTTCAGCTCTTGAAAGAAGCTGGTGCGACTGAGGTTCACGTTGCCATTGGTAGTCCAGCGCTAGCTTATCCATGCTTCTATGGAATTGATATCCAGACCCGTCAGGAGCTAATTGCGGCCAATCATACGGTTGAAGAAACGCGCCAAATCATTGGTGCGGACAGTCTGACCTACCTTTCCGTTGAGGGGTTGATTGATTCAATTGGTATTGAAACGGATGCGCCAAATGGTGGTCTCTGTGTCGCTTATTTTGATGGTGATTACCCAACGCCTCTCTATGACTACGAAGAAGACTATCGTAGAAGTTTGGAAGAAAAGACCAGTTTTTACAAATAGACAATAGATCCTCCATTAAAGAAAAGGAATATAAAAATGACAAATAAGAATGCTTATACTTCACGTCTCACTATTGACTAAAAGCTAAAGCATTTGTCAGTAGACGCTTTGTCTTATAGGATCAAAGCTAGAGCCCTGACTAGTATTTTTAGATAAAATAATTGTTTATCTAAAAATACGTCGCAGTCTTTCCCAAAAAAAGAAAAGGAAAAATAAAATGGCAAATAAAAATGCGTACGCTCAATCTGGTGTGGATGTTGAAGCGGGTTATGAAGTTGTTGAACGGATTAAAAAGCACGTGGCTCGTACGGAGCGTGCAGGTGTCATGGGAGCTCTTGGTGGTTTCGGTGGCATGTTTGACCTTTCAAAGACTGGGGTCAAAGAGCCCGTCTTGATTTCAGGGACTGATGGTGTCGGAACCAAGCTCATGCTGGCTATCAAGTACGACAAGCACGATACCATCGGTCAGGACTGTGTTGCCATGTGTGTCAATGACATTATCGCTGCGGGTGCAGAGCCCCTCTATTTTCTCGACTATGTGGCGACAGGCAAGAATGAACCAGCTAAACTAGAACAAGTAGTTGCTGGTGTGGCTGAAGGTTGTGTGCAAGCTGGTGCTGCCCTCATTGGTGGGGAAACGGCTGAAATGCCTGGCATGTACGGCGAAGATGACTATGACTTGGCTGGTTTTGCAGTCGGTGTGGCTGAAAAATCTCAAATCATTGACGGTTCAAAAGTGGCAGAGGGAGATGTTCTTCTCGGACTTGCTTCAAGTGGGATTCATTCCAATGGTTACTCTCTCGTCCGTCGTGTCTTTGCGGATTACACAGGTGAGGAAGTCCTGCCAGAATTGGAAGGCAAGAAACTCAAGGAAGTTCTTCTTGAGCCTACTCGTATCTATGTCAAGGCTGTCTTACCACTCATCAAGGAAGGATTGGTCAACGGCATTGCCCACATCACAGGTGGTGGCTTTATTGAGAATGTCCCTCGTATGTTTGCAGCTGACTTGGCTGCTGAGATTGAAGAAGACAAGGTTCCAGTGCTTCCAATTTTCAAAGCCCTTGAAAAATACGGTCAGATCAAACACGAAGAAATGTTTGAAATCTTCAATATGGGTGTGGGACTTATGCTAGCAGTTAGCCCTGAAAATGTAGGTAGTGTCAAAGAATTGCTGGATGAACCAGTCTATGAAATTGGTCGCATCGTCAAGAAAGAAAACGAAAGTGTCATCATCAAATGAAAAAAATAGCGGTTTTTGCCTCAGGCAATGGCTCGAATTTTCAGGTGATTGCCGAAGAATTTCCGGTGGAGTTTGTCTTTTCAGACCATCGTGACGCCTATGTGCTCGAGCGTGCAGACAAGCTTGGTATTCTGTCCTATGCTTTTGAACTCAAGGAGTTTGAGAGCAAGGCAGACTACGAAGCAGCCCTTGTCGAACTCTTGGAAGAACATCAGATTGACTTGATTTGCCTCGCTGGCTACATGAAAATCGTTGGGCCCACCTTGCTGGCAGCTTATGAAGGTCGAATCATCAATATTCATCCAGCCTACCTGCCAGAATTTCCAGGAGCTCATGGGATTGAGGACGCTTGGAATGCTGGTGTTGTAGAGAGCGGCGTGACCATTCACTGGGTGGATTCCGGAGTGGATACAGGAAAAATCATCAAACAAGTGCGTGTACCACGGCTGGCTGATGATATCATCGAAAGCTTTGAAGCTAGGATTCATGAGGCAGAGTACAAGTTGTATCCGGAAGTAGTGAAGGTTCTATTTACAGATTGACTTTTTGATGATTCATATGATATCTTTGATTTTAAATTGGAGTCAGTGTTTGTTGAAGATGGCTTCAAACGGAGGTATTTGTAATGTTAGAATCTAAAAAAACAACTCGATATGTATTTTATGTCTATCTGATGTTATTAACTTGGGGAATCTTATTTAAGTTTGAAACAAGTCCTGAATTTATAGCATTTTTCTTAGCTCCAAGGTATATCAATTGGATTCCATTTTCAGAACCACTATCAGAACCACTAATAGTAGATGGAAAAATTGTTTTTGCTGAAATGTTATTTAATCTGATTTCCTTTATTCCATTAGGTGTTTGTTTCCCTTTGATAAAAACTAATTTATCTAGTTTAAAAATAGTCGGGACAGGTTTTTTGATTAGTTTATTGTTTGAGTGCTTACAGTATATTTTAGCAATAGGTATAACAGATATCACGGATTTGACTTTAAATACGCTAGGTGTTTATGTAGGCTTACTGATTTATCAAATTTTTATAAGAGTGTTCAAATCACAGATTAGAAAATGGGTCAATATCTTAGGTATGCTTAGCCTTGGTTTTGCTTATCTTGTTTTACTGTTACTGCATTTAATTGGTGTTTAACTAATGATTAAAAAGGAGAATATAATGACTAAACGCGCCTTAATCAGCGTCTCAGACAAAGCGGGCATTGTTGAATTTGCCCAAGAACTTAAAAAACTTGGTTGGGAGATTATCTCGACAGGTGGGACCAAGGTTGCCCTTGATAATGCTGGGGTGGACACCATTGCGATTGATGATGTGACTGGTTTTCCAGAGATGATGGACGGTCGTGTCAAGACCCTTCATCCAAATATCCACGGGGGTCTTCTCGCTCGTCGTGATTTGGATAGTCACCTGGAAGCGGCTAAAGACAATCAAATCGAGCTCATTGATCTTGTTGTGGTAAACCTTTACCCATTTAAGGAAACCATCCTCAAACCAGATGTGACTTATGCTGATGCGGTGGAGAATATCGATATCGGCGGGCCATCTATGCTTCGTTCAGCAGCGAAAAATCATGCCAGCGTAACAGTTGTGGTAGATCCAGCTGACTACGCAGTGGTTTTGGACGAGTTGTCAGCCAACGGTGAAACGACTTACGAAACGCGTCAACGTTTGGCAGCCAAGGTTTTCCGTCACACAGCGGCTTATGACGCCTTGATTGCAGAGTATTTCACAGCTCAAGTCGGAGAAAGCAAACCTGAAAAGCTCACTTTGACCTATGACCTCAAACAAGCTATGCGTTACGGTGAGAACCCACAACAAGACGCGGATTTCTACCAAAAAGCTTTGCCGACTGATTACTCCATTGCTTCAGCCAAACAGCTCAATGGGAAGGAATTGTCATTCAATAATATCCGTGACGCTGATGCGGCCATTCGTATCATCCGTGATTTTAAAGACCGTCCAACCGTTGTGGCTCTCAAACACATGAACCCATGTGGAATCGGTCAGGCTGATGACATCGAGACTGCTTGGGACTACGCTTATGAGTCTGACCCAGTGTCTATCTTTGGTGGTATCGTTGTTCTTAACCGTGAGGTGGATGTTGCGACAGCTGAGAAGATGCACGGCGTTTTCCTTGAAATCATCATCGCACCAAGCTATACGGATGAAGCGCTAGCCATTTTGACCAACAAAAAGAAAAACTTGCGTATCCTTGCCTTGCCATTTGATGCTCAAGAGGCCAGTGAAGTGGAAGCAGAATACACAGGTGTAGTTGGTGGACTTCTGGTGCAAAACCAAGACGTGGTCAAAGAAAGTCCAGCTGACTGGCAAGTGGTGACCAAACGCCAACCAACTGAGACAGAAGAGACAGCTCTTGAGTTCGCTTGGAAGGCAATTAAATACGTCAAATCAAACGGTATCATTGTAACTAACGATCATATGACACTTGGTGTTGGTCCAGGTCAAACCAACCGTGTAGCTTCTGTTCGTATCGCCATTGATCAAGCCAAAGACCGTCTGGACGGTGCCGTCCTTGCTTCGGATGCCTTCTTCCCATTTGCGGATAACGTGGAAGAAATCGCCAAAGCAGGGATCAAGGCCATCATCCAGCCGGGTGGATCCGTCCGTGATCAGGAATCCATCGAAGCTGCTGATAAATACGGCTTGACCATGGTCTTCACAGGCGTGAGACATTTTAGACATTAAGAACGTAAAGGAAAGGAAACAGTTTCTTTCCTTTTTTTGATTAAAAGACAGAACGAAACAAGATTAAAACGAACGTTTGTGATATAATATTAGTAAATAATTCGCAAAAGAGGTTGAGAGATGAAGCTGTTAGTTGTCGGTTCTGGTGGTCGTGAACATGCGATTGCTAAGAAGTTGCTTGAGTCAAAAGAGGTAGAAAAGGTTTTTGTAGCTCCTGGAAATGACGGAATGACTCTGGATGGTTTGGAGTTGGTAAATATCTCCATTTCCGAACATTCTAAATTGATTGAGTTTGCAAAAACCAACGATATTGCTTGGACCTTTATTGGTCCAGATGATGCCCTTGCGACTGGTATCGTGGATGATTTTAACCAAGCTGGTCTCAAAGCCTTTGGTCCGACAAGATTGGCGGCAGAGCTGGAGTGGTCCAAGGATTTTGCCAAGGAAATTATGGTCAAATACGGCGTTCCGACAGCAGCCTATGGCACGTTCTCAGATTTCGAGGAAGCCAAGGCCTATATCGAAAAGCAGGGTGTGCCTATCGTAGTCAAGGCGGATGGCTTGGCGCTTGGGAAAGGTGTCGTTGTTGCGGAGACGGTTGAGCAAGCAGTCGAAGCCGCTCATGAGATGCTTTTGGACAATAAATTTGGGGACTCAGGTGCGCGTGTGGTTATTGAGGAATTCCTCGACGGAGAGGAATTTTCACTTTTTGCCTTTGTCAATGGTGATAAGTTCTACATCATGCCAACGGCTCAGGACCACAAACGTGCCTACGATGGCGACAAAGGGCCTAACACGGGTGGTATGGGTGCCTATGCGCCAGTTCCACACTTGCCACAGAGCGCGATTGACACAGCAGTGGAGACTATTGTCAAGCCAGTCCTAGAGGGCATGATCCAAGAAGGGCGTCCATATCTGGGAGTTCTTTACGCAGGGCTTATCTTGACAGCTGATGGACCTAAGGTTATCGAGTTTAATGCTCGCTTTGGAGATCCTGAAACTCAGATTATTCTACCTCGATTAACCTCTGATTTTGCCCAAAATATTACGGATATCCTCGATGGCAAGGAGCCAAACATCACCTGGACGGACAAGGGTGTGACTCTGGGTGTGGTTGTCGCATCTAACGGTTATCCGCTAGACTATGAAAAAGGTGTCGAGTTACCAGCCAAGACAGAAGGTGACATTATCACCTATTATGCAGGGGCTAAGTTTGCGGAAAATAGCAGAGCGCTGCTATCAAACGGTGGACGTGTCTATATGCTGGTTACCACAGCAGCCACCGTCAAAGAAGCCCAATACACCATCTACCAAGAACTCGACAAACAAAACACAGAAGGCCTCTTCTACAGAACAGATATCGGAAGCAAGGCTATAAAAGATTAACAGTTACTAAATTTGTCATGGCGAGCGAAAGCGAACCAAAGTAAGATAATGGTCGCCGTGGTGAAAAGACCAGAACAGTATCTGTTCTGGTCTAGGGAAACTTTGAGACCCTAGGCTCAAAGTTTAGGAATGAAACCGAAGGTTTGCTTCCGTCCCCACCACCTAAGACCATTATCAAAAAAGAAGAAAAAAGGAAAAATTATGACTAAACCAATTATTTCCATCATCACGGGCTCAAAATCAGACTGGGCAACCATGCAAAAAACCGCTGAAGTCCTAGACCGCTTCGGTGTAGCCTACGAGAAGAAGGTTGTCTCTGCCCACCGTACACCTGACCTTATGTTCAAACATGCGGAGGAAGCCCGTAGCCGTGGCATCAAGGTTATCATCGCAGGTGCTGGGGGCGCAGCTCACTTGCCAGGAATGGTAGCTTCCAAAACAACCCTTCCAGTCATCGGCGTGCCAGTCAAATCTCGTGCCCTTAGTGGCGTGGATTCACTCTATTCCATCGTTCAGATGCCAGGTGGAGTACCAGTTGCAACTATGGCTATTGGTGAAGCAGGTGCGACAAATGCGGCTCTCTTTGCCCTCCGTCTCCTTTCAGTAGAGGATCAGTCTATCGCGACAGCACTGGCAGATTTCGCAGAAGAGCAAGGAAAAATCGCAGAGGAGTCTACAAATGAGCTCATCTAAAACAATCGGAATTATCGGTGGTGGTCAACTGGGTCAGATGATGGCCATTTCTGCTATCTACATGGGCCACAAGGTTATTGCGCTGGATCCTGCGGCGGATTGCCCGGCCTCTCGCGTGGCGGAGATCATCGTGGCTCCTTATAACGATGTGGATGCGCTTCGCCAGTTGGCTGAGCGTTGCGATGTTCTGACCTATGAGTTTGAGAATGTCGATGCCGATGGTTTGGATGCTGTCATCAAGGATGGTCAACTTCCTCAAGGAATCGACCTGCTTCGCATCTCCCAAAATCGCATCTTTGAAAAGGACTTTCTCTCAAACAAGGCCCAAGTCACTGTAGCACCCTATAAGGTTGTGACTTCTAGCCAAGACTTGGCCGAGATTGACCTGTCTAAAAACTATGTCCTCAAGACTGCGACTGGTGGCTACGATGGGCATGGACAAAAGGTTATTCGCTCAGAAGCAGATTTGGCAGAAGCCTATGCGCTAGCTGACTCAGCAGATTGCGTTTTGGAAGAATTTGTCAACTTTGACCTTGAGATTTCTGTCATCGTGTCAGGCAATGGCAAGGACGTGACAGTTTTCCCAGTTCAGGAAAATATCCACCGCAACAATATCCTGTCTAAAACTATTGTACCAGCTCGCATTTCAACAAGTCTAGCTGACAAGGCTAAAGCTATGGCAGTGCGAATCGCTGAACAGCTCAACCTGTCTGGAACCCTTTGTGTGGAAATGTTTGCGACAGCTGATGATATCATTGTCAACGAGATTGCCCCACGACCACACAACTCTGGGCACTACTCTATTGAAGCTTGCGACTTCTCCCAGTTTGATGCCCATATTCTGGGTGTTCTGGGGGCACCATTGCCAGCTATCAAACTGCATGCTCCAGCCGTCATGCTCAATGTCCTCGGCCAGCATGTCGAAGCTGCTGAAAAATATGTCACAGAAAATCCAAGCGCCCACCTCCACATGTATGGTAAAATAGAAGCGAAGCACAACCGCAAGATGGGACATGTGACTGTGTTTAGTGATGTACCAGATAGTGTGGATGAGTTTGGGAAAGGGATAGATTTTTAGGACAAGACTATGATACAAATTATCGTTAACGCTTTTGTTGAAAAGGATAAGACTGGAGCAGTCGTGGAAGTCTTGTATGCTAGTGCTGACCAAGATAAGGTACAAGCTAAATATAAAGAACTAACTGCACAATACCCTGAAAACTATTTAGCTATCTATGATTTACCGCTGGATACGGATTTGAATACACTAAATCATTATCCATCTGTGTTTATTGGAAAAGAGGAGTTTGAGTAGAAATCTTGGTTTACCTAAATAGCTTATTCCCAACAGCTTTAGAAGAAAGGAAAAATTAACAACATGATCGACCGTTACTCTCGCCCTGAGATGGCGAATATTTGGAGTGAAGAAAATAAATACCGTGCTTGGCTTGAGGTGGAAATCTTGGCTGACGAGGCATGGGCTGAGTTGGGGGAAATCCCTAAGGAAGATGTAGCTTTGATTCGTGAAAAGGCGGACTTTGACATCGACCGTATTTTGGAGATTGAGCAGGAGACTCGCCACGATGTGGTGGCTTTCACGCGTGCGGTTTCTGAGACTCTTGGTGAAGAGCGCAAGTGGGTTCACTATGGATTGACTTCTACCGACGTGGTGGATACGGCCTATGGTTACCTTTACAAACAAGCCAACGACATCATCCGCAAGGATCTTGAAAACTTCACCAACATCATCGCTGACAAAGCGAAAGAACACAAGTTCACTATCATGATGGGGCGTACCCACGGTGTGCACGCTGAGCCAACAACTTTTGGTCTTAAATTGGCGACTTGGTACAGTGAAATGAAGCGCAATATTGAGCGTTTCGAGCATGCGGCTGCTGGTGTGGAAGCTGGTAAGATTTCTGGTGCGGTTGGGAACTTTGCCAACATCCCACCATTCGTAGAGCAATACGTCTGCGACAAATTGGGTATCCGTGCTCAAGAAATCTCAACACAGGTCCTTCCTCGTGATCTTCATGCTGAGTACTTTGCAGTTCTTGCCAGCATCGCGACTTCAATCGAGCGTATGGCAACGGAGATTCGTGGTTTGCAAAAATCAGAACAACGCGAAGTAGAAGAATTCTTTGCCAAAGGGCAAAAAGGGTCTTCAGCAATGCCTCACAAACGCAATCCTATCGGTTCTGAAAACATGACAGGTCTGGCGCGTGTTATTCGTGGTCACATGGTGACAGCCTATGAGAACGTGGCTCTCTGGCACGAACGTGACATCTCTCACTCATCAGCTGAGCGTATCATCACACCAGATACGACCATTTTGATTGACTACATGCTCAATCGTTTTGGAAATATCGTCAAGAACTTGACCGTCTTCCCAGAAAACATGCTCCGCAACATGCATTCTACGTTTGGTCTTATCTTTAGCCAACGTGCTATGTTGACCTTGATTGAAAAAGGGATGACCCGTGAGCAAGCTTATGATTTGGTGCAACCAAAAACAGCCTACTCTTGGGATAACCAAGTAGATTTTAAACCGCTTCTTGAGGCAGATCCAGAAGTAACATCACGCCTCACACAAGAAGAAATCGACGAAATCTTTAACCCTCTTTATTACACTAAACGAGTGGATGATATCTTTGAACGTCTTGGATTAGGATAATTAGAAAAAATCGAAGTTCTATTACTCTATTTATAGGAGTAGAAGAACTTCGATTTTTATTTTGTATTCAAGTACTTTTGATAAAAATTACCTATATTTTAGTAAAATTTAAACAAATTTAGTCTATCTTAATTGACATATAGAAAATACATTTTTAATGTCATATAATAAACATAGAAAAAGCCCAAGCAAGGCTTAGGCTTTCTTCTTAGTGATCACGGTCACATGAAATGAATTTGATTTTGTAGTAATCTGCTCGTTTATATGTTTCGCTGTATGCGAGAACTTGACCAGTAGACTCTAGTTTAGTAGTCTTGGTTTGTAAAACGGTTGGGAATTGCTCATCGACCCCGAGGACCGAAGCCGCATGTTCTGGAGTTGGAAATGCTATTTCATTGATTTCTTCAAAATGTTCATCATTCATGTGAATGTGGTAATCCAATTTGAAACGGTTATAGATAGAGCTATAATATTCAAGATTTGGATAATTTGCGTTGATGTATTGTTCTGGAATGTAAGATGTATGGTAGATGTAGACAACACCACCTGTTTCGCGAACGCGTTCAATCTTGTAGTAGAACTGATCTCCGCGTAGTCCAAGTTTTTCTAAGTAGCTTAGTTTATTTCCACGCTCAATAGAAAGGACGGTAACTTTATCATCTTTAGTTTCAAAAACTTCTACATCTGAAAACTCTACGAGTTTGTGTTTGCGTGCGCGTGAAACGAATGTACCCTTTCCTTGTTGACGGACAATATAGCCATCCTTGGCAAGGTCGTTTAAAGCGCGAACAACTGTGATAGAACTAACATCATACATTGCAATCAATTCAGCTTCAGTGTAGAATTTATCGCCACTGGCAAATTGACCAGAAATGATTTTGTTCTTTAACTCATCTTTAATATATTGATACTTTGGAATTGCCATATTTTCACCTCGATTTTCCTTCTCCGTTAAAGATTTTACCATAAAACTGGAAAGAATAGTAGCCTTTTGAATAAAAAAATTAGAATAATAGGCTATAAGGTTAATTTACATAGGAATAAATAGAAAAACCTACATTTTTATGCATGGTACTAAAATGTTGTTATGACTATAGATTACAAGATTTTTATAAGTTTTTTGTGTAAAATTTAGTGAAAAATGAAAAAAATTGTGAAAACCTATTGACAAATGCAAGATATTGAGATATATTTACTATATCAACAAATGAAAGCGTAAACTTTAATTGTCAGAAGGTAAGAATATGACACGATTTGAGATACGGGATGATTTTTATCTCGATGGAAAATCATTTAAGATTTTATCTGGCGCCATTCATTATTTTAGGGTTCCTCCAGAAGATTGGTATCATTCGCTCTATAACTTGAAGGCTCTTGGTTTTAATACAGTAGAGACTTATGTGGCCTGGAATTTACACGAGCCTCGTGAGGGTGAGTTTCACTTTGAAGGAGCTCTAGATTTGGAGCGATTTCTTCAGACAGCACAAGATTTGGGTCTCTACGCTATCGTTCGTCCCTCTCCCTTCATCTGTGCGGAGTGGGAATTCGGTGGCTTACCAGCTTGGCTTTTAACCAAGAATATGAGGCTTCGTTCCTCAGATCCTGCTTATATTGAAGCTGTCGGTCGCTACTATGATCAGCTCTTGTCACGATTGGTTCCACATTTGTTGGACAAGGGTGGTAATATCCTTATGATGCAGGTTGAAAATGAGTATGGTTCTTATGGAGAAGATAAGGCTTACCTGAGAGCAATTCGACAGTTGATGGAGGAGCGTGGCGTAACCTGTCCCCTCTTTACATCAGATGGTCCATGGAGAGCTACTCTGAAAGCTGGAACCTTAATCGAAGATGACCTCTTTGTAACAGGGAACTTTGGTTCTAAGGCATCTTATAACTTTTCACAGATGCAGGAATTCTTTGATGAGCATGGTAAGAAATGGCCGCTCATGTGTATGGAGTTTTGGGATGGTTGGTTCAATCGTTGGAAAGAACCGATTATCACACGGGATCCGAAAGAGTTGGCAGATGCAGTTCGAGAGGTTTTGGAGCAAGGTTCCATCAATCTTTACATGTTCCATGGTGGCACAAACTTTGGTTTCATGAATGGTTGCTCGGCTCGAGGGACTTTGGACCTGCCACAAGTTACGTCTTATGATTACGATGCCCTTTTGAATGAAGAAGGAAATCCAACTGCTAAATATTTGGCAGTCAAGAAGATGATGGCAACGCATTTCCCAGAGTACCCGCAGTTGGAACCTCTTTACAAAGAGAGTATGGAGTTGGATGCTATTCCACTAGTTGAAAAAGTTTCCTTGTTTGAAACCTTGGATAGCTTGTCTAGTCCGGTAGAAAGCCTCTATCCTAAAAAGATGGAGGAGTTAGGACAAAGTTATGGCTACCTACTCTATCGAACAGAAACAAACTGGGATGCAGAAGAAGAGAGACTTCGTATCATTGACGGTCGAGATAGAGCTCAGCTGTATGTCGATGGTCAGTGGGTTAAAACCCAATATCAGACAGAGATTGGGGAAGATATTTTTTATCAAGGTGAAAAGAAAGCGCTGTCTAGATTGGATATCTTGGTAGAAAATATGGGGCGTGTCAACTATGGACACAAGTTCTTAGCGGATACGCAACGTAAGGGAATTCGGACAGGAGTTTGTAAGGATTTGCACTTCTTACTAAACTGGAAACACTATCCACTCCCACTAGACAATCCTGAGAAAATTGATTTTTCAAAAGGATGGACAGAAGGACAACCAGCCTTTTACGCTTATGACTTTGCAGTCCAAGAGCCAAAAGATACTTACCTAGACTTATCTGAGTTTGGTAAGGGAGTTGCCTTTGTCAATGGGCAGAATCTAGGACGTTTTTGGAACGTCGGCCCAACCCTCTCACTTTATATTCCTCATAGCTATCTCAAGGAAGGTGATAATCGCATCATCATCTTTGAAACAGAGGGCCAATATAGAGAAGAGATTTATTTAACTCGTAAACCTACACTAAAACATATAAAGGGGGAAAATTTATGACAATTGTAGGATGCCGTATCGATGGACGTTTAATCCACGGACAAGTAGCCAATCTTTGGGCTGGAAAACTAAATGTTTCACGTATTATGGTTGTAGATGACGAAGTTGTCAACAACGATGTTGAAAAGAGTGGTTTGAAACTTGCGACACCACCAGGTGTGAAATTGAGTATTTTGCCAATTGAAAAAGCGGCAGCTAATATTCTTGCTGGTAAATACGATAGCCAACGTCTCTTTATTGTGGCTCGTAAGCCAGACCGCTTCCTTGGTTTGGTAGAAGCAGGTGTACCAATTGAAACTCTCAATGTTGGGAATATGTCTCAAACACCAGAAACCCGTGCCATCACACGTTCTATCAACGTAGTGGACAAGGATGTGGAAGATTTCCACAAATTGGCAGAAAAAGGTGTTAAACTTACTGCTCAAATGGTTCCAAATGATCCAATTTCAGACTTTTTGAGCTTATTAAAATAGGAAAAAATTTTTAGGAGGTCATTGTTATGATACAATGGTGGCAAATTTTACTTCTCACTTTGTACTCAGCTTATCAAATCTGTGATGAGTTGACGATCGTTTCATCTGCAGGTTCCCCTGTATTTGCTGGTTTCATTACTGGTTTAATTATGGGAGATGTGACTACTGGTCTGCTTATCGGTGGTAACTTGCAACTGTTCGTTCTTGGGGTTGGTACCTTCGGTGGTGCTTCTCGTATCGACGCAACTTCTGGTGCGGTTCTTGCGACAGCCTTCTCTGTTTCACAAGGAATTGATGCATCACTGGCGATTACAACAATCGCTGTGCCAGTAGCAGCTCTCTTGACTTACTTCGACGTTCTTGGACGTATGACAACTACTTTCTTCGCTCACCGTGTGGATGCTGCAATCGAACGCTTTGACTATAAAGGTATTGAACGCAACTACTTGCTTGGTGCGATTCCTTGGGCTCTATCTCGTGCCCTTCCAGTCTTCTTTGCCCTTGCTTTTGGTGGTGCCTTCGTACAATCAGTGGTAGACTTCGTTGAAGCCTACAAATGGGTTGCAGATGGCTTGACACTTGCAGGACGTATGCTTCCAGGTCTTGGATTTGCAATCTTGCTTCGTTACCTTCCAGTTAAACGTAACCTTCACTACCTTGCTATGGGATTTGGTTTGACAGCTATGTTGACTGTTCTTTACTCATATGTAACAGGTCTTGGTGGCGCTGTTGCAGGTATTATCGGTACTCTACCTAAAGATGTTGCTGAAAAAATTGGTTTCGTGAACAACTTCAAAGGATTGTCTATGATTGGTATCTCTATCGTAGGTATCTTCCTAGCAGTGCTTCACTTCAAAAATAGCCAAAAAGTAGCTGTAGCAGCACCTTCTACACCATCAGAAAGTGGGGAAATCGAAGATGACGAATTCTAATTACAAACTTACAAAAGAAGATTTTAACCAAATCAATAAACGTAGCTTGTTTACTTTCCAATTGGGTTGGAACTACGAACGTATGCAAGCTTCTGGTTACCTTTACATGATTTTACCTCAATTGCGTAAAATGTATGGGGATGGAACTCCTGAATTGAAAGAAATGATGAAAGTTCATACTCAATTCTTCAATACTTCACCATTCTTCCACACCATCATCGCTGGTTTTGATCTTGCCATGGAAGAAAAAGATGGTGTAGGTTCAAAAGATGCCGTTAATGGTATCAAGACAGGTTTGATGGGACCATTCGCTCCTCTTGGAGATACAATCTTTGGTTCACTTGTACCTGCTATCATGGGATCTATCGCAGCAACTATGGCTATCGGTGGTCAACCTTGGGGTATCTTCCTTTGGATTGCAGTTGCAGTAGCGTATGATATCTTCCGTTGGAAACAGTTGGAATTTGCCTACAAAGAAGGGGTTAACCTTATCAACAACATGCAAAGTACCTTGACAGCTTTGATTGACGCTGCATCTGTACTTGGTGTCTTCATGATGGGTGCTCTTGTAGCAACAATGATCAACTTTGAAATTTCTTACAAATGGGCAATCGGTGAGAAGATGATTGACTTCCAAGACATCTTGAACCAAATCTTCCCACGCTTGCTTCCAGCAATCTTTACTGCCTTTATCTTCTGGTTGCTTGGTAAGAAAGGTATGAACTCTACTAAAGCTATCGGTATTATTATCGTACTTGCTTTGGCTCTTTCTGCCTTTGGTAAATTTGTACTTGGAATGGGCGCATAATTTATGACTAAATCATTAATTTTGGTGAGTCATGGTCGATTCTGTGAAGAACTTAAAGGTAGCACTGAAATGATCATGGGTCCACAGGACAACATTCATGCAGTGGCCCTTCTTCCAGAAGATGGCCCAGAAGAATTTACTGCAAAATTTGAAGCAGCTATTGAAGGATTGGATGATTTCCTAGTCTTTGCGGATCTTCTCGGTGGAACACCATGTAATGTGGTAAGCCGTTTGATCATGGAAGGTCGTGACATCGAACTTTATGCTGGGATGAATCTTCCAATGGTGATTGAATTTATCAATGCGAGCCTGACAGGTGCAGATGCGAACTATAAGAACCGTGCTGCAGAAAGCATTGTGAAAGTCAATGACCTGTTAGCGGGCTTCGATGATGACGAAGATGAATAAGATGTGACTTAGAACATCTTATATAGAATATACATGGGAATGGGGCTTACTCCCATTCCCATATTTAATAGAAAAAGAGGAACTCAATGCTACATTATACAAAAGAAGACTTGCTCGAATTGGGTGCAGAAATCACTACACGTGAAATCTACCAACAGCCTGATGTATGGAAAGAAGCTTTTGAATCTTATCAAGCAAAACGTGAAGAAATTGCAGATTTCCTGCAAGGGATTGCTGATAAACATGACTATATCAAGGTTATCTTGACAGGTGCTGGGACTTCTGCTTATGTAGGAGATACCTTGGTACCTTACTTTAAGGAAGTCTACGACGAACGCAAATGGAATTTCAATGCTATTGCAACAACAGATATCGTTGCCAATCCAGAAACTTATTTGAAAAAAGATGTGGCGACTGTCCTTGTATCCTTTGCTCGTAGTGGAAATTCACCTGAAAGTGTGGCGACTGTTGATTTGGCAAAAGCCTTGGTGGATGAGCTTTACCAAGTGACGATTACTTGTGCAGCAGATGGTAAATTGGCTCTTCAAGCCCATGGAGATGACCGCAATCTTTTGCTCTTGCAACCTGCTGCTTCAAATGACGCTGGCTTTGCCATGACTTCCAGCTTTACGTCTATGATGTTGACTGCTCTCTTGGTCTTTGATCCTACAGAATTTGCTGTGAAAGCTGAACGTTTTGAAGTTGTGTCTAGTCTTGCTCGTAAAGTCCTAGACAATGTAGAAGATGTTAAAGAACTTGTTGACCTAGACTTTAACCGTGTCATCTATCTAGGTGCTGGTCCATTCTTCGGTCTTGCTCATGAAGCTCAGCTCAAGATTTTGGAATTGACAGCTGGCCAAGTGGCGACCATGTATGAAAGCCCAGTTGGCTTCCGTCACGGTCCAAAATCTCTTATCAACGAAGATACAGTTGTTTTAGTTTTTGGTACAACGACAGACTACACTCGTAAGTACGACTTGGACTTGGTTCGTGAAGTTGCTGGTGATCACATTGCTCGTCGTGTTGTGCTTTTGAGTGATCAAGCCTTTGGTCTTGAAAATGTCAAAGAAGTGGCTCTTGGTTGTGGCGGTGTCTTGAATGATATTTACCGTGTCTTCCCTTACATTGTTTATGCCCAACTCTTTGCCCTATTGACTTCACTCAAGGTAGAAAATAAACCTGATACACCGTCTCCTACAGGTACCGTAAACCGTGTGGTACAAGGTGTTATCATCCACGAATATCAAAAGTAATACTCTTCGAAAATCTCTTTAAACCATACTAGTGTCGCCTTGCCGTATAGATGTTACTGACTCTGTCAGTTCTATCCACAACCTCAAAACAGTGTTTTGAGCAGCCTGTGGCTAGCTTCCTAGTTTGCTCTTTGATTTTCATTGAGTATAAGGCAGTGTTTATGAATCCTTGGCAAGAGCATTTGTAAACTATCAGATAAACCATAGATTGTAAATTCGCTTTCTATGGTTTGTTTGCTTGAGAGAAATAGTAAAAGGAGAACAGAATGAAAGCATACACAGAGCGTGTATTTGGAAATGTTGAGGGTAAGGATGTCTTGGCCTATCGTTTTGAGACGGATGGTGGTTACCAACTTGAGGTCATGACTTATGGTGCGACCATTTTGCGTTATGTCACGCCTGACAAGGCTGGGAATTTTGCCAACGTTATCTTGGGTTTTGATGATTTTGATAGCTATGTAGGCAATAGTCCTAAGCATGGAGCGAGCGTAGGTCCTGTGGCAGGCCGTATTGAAGGTGCGACCTTTGAGTTGAATAGCAAGACCTATCATCTGGAAGTCAACAATGCTAGCAACTGTAACCACAGTGGCTCAACTGGTTGGGATTCCAGCTTGTTTAAAGTTGAAGAAGTAAGCAATCATGGCTTGACCCTCTACACAGAGCGTACAGATGGGACAGGAGGATTTCCTGGAAATCTCAAGATTTGGATTAGTTACCACTTAGAAGAAACTGGTGCCTATGAAATCAGCTACAAGGTAACGACAGATCAGGATACGCTGGTTAATCCAACTAATCACAGCTACTTCAACTTGTCTGGTGATTTTACGCAGACGATTGACCGTCATGTCTTCCAACTAAATACAGAGGGCATTTACCCAATCGCTCCCGACGGTGTTCCTGCCAAAACTCCAGATGCTACTCGTGATGTGGTCAAACACATCTACAATGGTGCCTTGTTGAAGGATATCTTTGCAGAGGAAGATGAGCAAATCCAGCTGGTATCTGGTTTGGATCATCCATTTGCTCTTCCTGTGGGTCATGACAATGCTGGTTTCCTTTATGACCAAAATTCAGGTCGCTTCTTACTTTTCAAGACAGAAGCCCCATGCTTTGTAGTCTATACAGCAAACTTTGTGGATGAGAGTATACTTGTGGCTGGTCAGCCAATGGTACAGCACAATGGTATTGCTCTTGAAGCGCAAGCTTTACCAGATGCCATTCACAGTAACCTCAAAGACCAAGTCATTCTCAAAGTCGGCCAAACCTTTACAAGCAAGACACGTTATGAGCTTGTTGTGAAATAAAAGGATAGGAATTTCTACTTTTTGGGGTGCAGTTCAAATCCGTTGCTTTTTTTGCAAGCTAAGGGACTTTTGTCCCAGACTTTTTCTTTTTTGATATTCAGAGCGATGAAAATCCTTTTTTTGAAGTTTTCAAAGTTCCGAAAACCAAAGGTATTGCGCTTGATAAGTTTGATGAGATTATTGGTCATTTCCAATTTTGCGTTGGAATAGTGTAACTGAAGGGCGTTGACTATTTTCTCTTTGTCCTTTAGAAAGGTTTTAAAGACAGTCTGAAAAAGAGGATGAACCTGCTTTAGATTGTCCTCAATGAGTCCGAAAAATTTGTCAGGCTCTTTATTCTGAAAGTGAAAAAGCAAGAGCTGATAGAGATTATAGTGGTGTTTCAAGTATTCTGAATAGCTTAATAGTTTATCAAGAATCTCTTTATTGGTTAAGTGCATACGAAAAGTAGGGCGATAAAAACGCTTATTGCTGAGTTTACGACTATCCTGTTGAATGAGTTTCCAGTAACGCTTGATAGTCTTGTATTCATGAGATTTTCGCTCAAACTGATTCATAATTTGAACACGCACACGACTCATAGCACGGCTTAGATGTTGGAGTAAAACATTCCAGTGAACTGTTTTAGCCTGAGCCTAGAAATTAGAAAGAGAAGCTGTTTAGCCAAGTCAAATAGATTGCAAGATGTTCACTTAATCAGAAGAACAACTTTCTTGCACTTGACTTGATAATTGGGGTATAATTAAATTTATAGGATTTTGATAGACAAAATTTCAGTCTTCAAAAATAGTATCCTTTGATTGTTAGAAATTGGTTTAATATGAAAGAAAAAATAATAAAATCATCAAATCAGCGACAACTATTCTCTTTTCGTAAGTATAAAGTTGGGCTTTGTTCTGTTTTATTAGGTACAGCGTTGGTTTTTGGAGCTTCAGTGTCTAGTCCTGTTAGTGCAGCTGAACTTGAGAAAGAACCTGCTGTTATAGAAGGAACTGATGTTATAGGAAGCAGTACGGTGTCCAGTTCTAGTGATGATACTTCCAACAAAATATCTAATCATACAAATACAGTAGAAGATGCTCCAGTAGTCAAGGTAACAGCTAGTGCTGAGGAGATGAAAAAAGAAGACGATTACTATGCTCGTGAGATATTCAAGAATTCAGAAGTGGTATCGGTAGATGACGTGGAGACAAATAATAATGCAGATAAGAGTACTGACCTTAGTTCAGATATACCAAAAGTCAAGAATTTGACCAATGCTACTGTTCATGTTGAGTTTAAAGCAACAGAAACGGTACCGAATTTATATAGTGTATTTTCTACCTCTAGTACTTCAAGTCGAAATGAGTATTTCCTTTTAGGAGTAAGTGGAAACAAGCCTGTTGTAGAGGCTAGAACAGGAAAAGAGGGGAGCTATCAGTACGATCGTTTTGAAGATGGAAAGGAAAGTATTCGTCCTAATGAGTGGAATTCGTTAACCTTTACTATTTCTCGACCTAATGTTAATGTAGATGCCGGTGAGGCGAAACTTTATGTTAATGGTAGGTTATCAAAATCTTCTGCTAAATCTGGTCTTTTTTTGACAGCTATGCAAAATTTGACCAATATGCAGTTAGGAGCTATGCAACGTGGAAATGGTAAAGTTTGGGGGACTAATCTAGATATCCGTAATCTAACGATTTATGATTATGCCTTCAGTGACACAGAGGTAGGACAACGAAGTACTATTTTTCTTCGAGATCCTGAGGGGAACAAGGCTCTTGGTCCAGCTGAATTAACAGATAATAAGGCTGTTTTTCAGTCTGGATTGAATGGTCAGAAAAATAGTGATGGGATTTATTCTTATCGTATACCATCTTTGCTGAAAACGAATGATGGTACAATAATTGCAGGGGCAGATGAACGTCGTTTGCATTATTCTGACTGGGGTGATATTGGAATGGTTGTTCGTCGAAGTGAGGATGGAGGCAAAACTTGGGGTGAACGAATTAATATTTTAAATATTCGTGATAATCCAAGAGCTAGAAATGCTAATATTGGTTCTCCTACTTCTATTGATATGGTTTTAGTACAAGATTCCAAGACAAAGAAAATTTATTCTATCTACGATGTCTTTCCAGAAGGACAAGGAATTTTGGGTATGAGTGTTACTCGTGAAGAGTCTTATACAGTTGTCAATGGTCGAACATATCAGATAGTATATAAGGGTAATGAGAAATATACTATTCGGGAAGATGATTATATTTATGATAGTAATAATCAAAAGACATCTTATCATGTAATCACTAAATCGACTCAGTCTGAAAATAAGTACAGTGATACAGGTGATTTGTATAATGGTAGTAAGTTAGTGGGAAATATATATTTTACCCCAACAACTGACTCGCCTTTTCGTGTAGCCAAGGATAATTTTATATGGATTTCAGAGAGCAATGATGACGGAAAAACTTGGTCAGCACCAAGGGACATTACACCCCAGATAAAGAAAGATTGGATGAAATTTTTGGGTACGGGTCCAGGTTCAGGTATTGCATTGAAGCATGGTCAATATGCAGGGCGTTTAGTAGTACCTATGTATTCAACTAATTATGTATCTCATCTCAATGGTTCTCAGTCTTCTCGTGTAATTTATTCTGATGATCATGGTTTGACTTGGCATATGGGAGCTTCTCCTAATGATGGTCGTATCTTCAGAGGGGAAGCTTTGAATTCTAATACTATGAGAAACACAGCAGCAGAATTGACTGAGGCTACTGTTGTCGAGTTAAACGATGGAACACTCAAGATGTTTATGCGTAATCGAAGTGGTCATGTTCAATTTTCTACTAGTAAAGATGGTGGTGCTACTTGGGGTGCTGTTGAAACAATTAGTGATATTCCAGATGTTTATGTACAACTTTCAGCAGTTCACACTGTGCAAAATGGTCGGGAGTACATTGTATTAGTAAATGCTAATGGACGTGGTCGTGAAAATGGTTATGCTCGACTTGCAGAAGTTCAATCAGATGGTAGTTTGAAATGGATCAGACATAATTTGGTCCAAGCTGGTAAGTTTGCTTATAATTCTGTTCAAAATCTAGGTAATGGTGAGTTTGGTCTTCTCTATGAGCACAGTGAAGATGGTGAAAATGACTATACTCTTTCCTTTAGAAAGTTTAACTGGGATTTCTTAAATCCAACGGTTCGGGCAGTTTCTGCTCAAGTGACGACAGATGATAAATTAGTTTCTATACGTTATGATGGTGAGGTACTTGCTCGAAAAGGCCTGGTTTTAACATTATCTAATGGTAGAAAACTGCCTTTTGTTACTCAGTATGATAATCGTACCCTTCTTTTCCAATGGCAACCAGAGGATGAGGGGGCGACTGTAACAGGTATTCAAACAGGGACTTTGGATAGCGTGACAGATATTCCACTGGATACTACCAATGTTCGTCTGCCAATCCGTACTCGCACTGTTGAACCAACGGATCCAAAAGTGGCAGATTCTCTCCTTTATCCTGATATTAACAATGACTTAAGGTGGCCAGCTGGTTTGAGCTACGATGATTTGAATAGAACTGTAACCCGAACTATACATTATGTTGCTGATGACGGAAAAGTTTTCCCAGATACAGTACAGACAGTCGCTTATAGTCGTAATGCTATTGTTGATCTGGTTAAAGGTACGGTTACTTATGGTTCTTGGGTCTTGGCTAAGTCAGAGTTTGACAGTCTTGTTGTTCCTATACAGGCTGGATATTTGGCTGATAGATCTTTGATTACTAACCAAAATATCGAAAAAGATGTTCAGACTTTGGTACCAATTTCGGTGACAACTAGTGTCCGTTATAAGAAATTAGGTTCTTGGATTGTTCAAACTCCAAATTCTGAAATGAATAGGATATCTTATCCCAATAGCTATTTAGATGCGAGTGTTATCGGCAATCATAGTACGGTTACCATTCCTTATATAGCGGGTTACCGTGCGATTGGGAAAGATGGGAATTATTTGACCTTGAAAAATACGGATCGTCCAGCAGAAGGATATCTAGCACCACGTCCTGATGATGCCACCCAAGATAGCATCATTCGTTATGATAAAGATAATCAAAGTGCTCAGATTCGTTTTGTGAATCAATCTAATAAAGCGGTCTTATCAACTGTTTCTTTAACTGGAAAAACAGGTGAAGTGATTGATAGTAAGTCTGTAGACAGGGAAATTTTATCTTTCTTGAACAAAGGTTATCGGATTGTTACAGATGAATTTCATCAGATACTAACTCCTGTTTATGGTGACAACAGTCGTGTGGTTACTCAATTTACTATTGTGCTTACACCAAGGGTGGAGAAGATTGATGCTAGTCAGTATAAAGAAAAAGATTCATTGGTAGATAGCCAGCTGAAGCTTGCTTGGCCAGCTGGTTTGACAGAAAAAGACTTACAGAAGTCGGTTAGTCGTACGACTCGTTTCTTGAATACACAAGGCGAGGAAATTGCGCCTGCTCACGAAGCTGTTCTTAATTATAGAAGAACAGCAACTGTTAATCTTGTAACCAAAGCTGTTCTTTATACGGGTTGGATTGCTGAACAAAATAAATTTCCAGCAGTTTCAGCTCCAGTTGTGAGTGGTTACCTAGCAAATGAATTGGGGAAACCAGAATTATCAAGTACTCCAAATATCCCAGCAAGAGTGGATGCTATTCATTATCGCAAACTTGGACAATGGGTACTAAAATTACCGTCAGAGACAATAAAAATAACTTATCCTAACGACCGTAGTAATGCAGGACGTGTTGGAACAGATCAGTCAACGGCTCCAGTTGTGACAGGTTATCAAGCTAAATATCAAGGTAAAAACCTAGTTTTAGCACAGGATGGAAGAAGTTATATTCTTTCCCTTCCAGAAGATGTTACACGTGATATGATAATTGACTACACTCGTATTCCAGATGTAGAAGGGAAAGAAGAAGTTCGTGAAACGGTATCAATTCCTTACGAACGCTTGACTGAGGTTAGCTCTGATCTCTATACAGATCAAACTCAGCTGAAACAGTCAGGTCGTGCAGGTTCTAAGACTGTTGTGAAGCTATACCAAACACTGGATGGAGTAAAAACAGAAAAGGTTCTCTCCGTCCGTGAGGAAAATGTAGTGGATTCTCAACCTGAAATTACCCTAGTTGGTACTAAGCCTATTAAGAGTCGAGAAAACGTTGTTAGCACAGAAGAAATCGCACCAGTGCTTGTGTACCGTGAGGACACTTCGCTTCTGAAAGGTCAAAGTCAGACTGTTCAAGGTCGTGCAGGTCAGCGTAAGATTGTAACGATCTATGAAACAGACCATGGAATACGTACTGGAATGATCCTCTCTCAAACAAGTGAGATTGTGCAAGAAGCAACCCCAACAATCATCTATCAGGGGGCGAAGGTTATCGGTCGTACTCTGCCAGAAGATGGTCCTCTATCTCCAATAGTTGAAAAACCAAGTGTGGAAATCCGCATAGAGGAAACTGACTTTACTACTGAATATAGGAATAGTGCTAGCTTACCAAAAGGTCAAACTAAGGTCTTGATTGCAGGAGAGAAAGGTCAGCGTACTATCCTGACAGAAATTAGTAGTGACAATGGTGTAGAAACACGTCGTGAGCTATCTAACACTATTACCAAGGAACCGATCCATCAAGTTGTCTTAATAGGGATCAAAGCTATTGAAGGGAAAGAAGAAGTTCGTGAAACGGTATCAATTCCGTACGAACGCTTGACTGAGGTTAGCTCTGATCTCTATACAGATCAAACTCAGCTGAAACAGTCAGGTCGTGCAGGCTCTAAGAGTGTTGTGAAGCTATACCAAACATTAGATGGAGTAAAAACAGACAAGGTTCTCTCCGTCCGTGAGGAAAATGTAGTGGATTCTCAACCTGAAATTACCCTAGTTGGTACTAAGCCTATTAAGAGTCGAGAAAACGTTGTTAGCACAGAAGAAATCGCACCAGTACTTGTGTACCGAGAAGACCCTTCACTCCTGAAAGGTCAAAGTCAGACTGTTCAAGGTCGTGCAGGTCAGCGTAAGATTGTAACGATCTATGAAACAGACCATGGAATACGTACTGGAATGATCCTCTCTCAAACAAGTGAGATTGTGCAAGAAGCAACCCCAACAATCATCTATCAGGGGGCGAAGGTTATCGGTCGTACTCTGCCAGAAGATGGTCCTCTATCTCCAATAGTTGAAAAACCAAGTGTGGAAATCCGCATAGAGGAAACTGACTTTACTACTGAATATAGGGATAGAGCTAACTTTCCAAAAGGTCAAACTAAGGTCTTGATTGCAGGAGAGAAAGGTCAGCGTACTATCCTGACAGAAATTAGTAGTGACAATGGTGTAGAAACACGTCGTGAGCTATCTAACACTATTACCAAGGAACCGATCCATCAAGTTGTCTTAATAGGGATCAAAGCTGTAGAAGGAGAAGAAGACAAGAAAACACTTCTAATTCCTTCGAATGAGAATGTGATTCTTAGTTCTGATAGAAAATTAGCGAATTCTGCTAAGGAGTTACCAAGGACGTCGAATACTGATGATAAAAACTTATTTGTGCTTGGGTCAATCGGACTTCTCTTGGGTTTGGGATTGAGTGTTAGAAAAAGAAAAAATTGAGCAGGAAATTTCCAATTTGATAGTAACGAGAGATTTTCATAGAGATGATAGAGGATAATTTTAGCATTAAGAAAAGTTGTTTTAATTATTGCTATGGGAGCACCATATATATTTATAGCAATAAATTTGATAGCTTTTTTGAAAGTCATGTTTCTTCATTTGGATTCCGAAATCAGGACAAAATGGAGCATTGTACTCCAGTTTAGCGATGATTTCCTTATGTATATCCCGATTTATGATATCTATAGGGGATTTACCCATTACAAATATTATATCCTCTCCTTTTTCTGTAGATATATAAATAAATCTGATCTTATTACAGTTTACAAAAACTTTTTAAGGATTTTAATTGCATTTTTTTCCAGTCCTTCTTATATAATGAATAAAAAAGGAGAAAAAGGGGAAAAATAGTGTTATGAAAAAGAAATGGATGTTAGGGTTGGCTATGTCTCTGTCAGTAACCTGCTTGACTGCTTGTAGTTCAATTGATTTACCAGAGCCTTTGAAAAGCTTTTTTGGTGGCTCTAAGGAGCAGGCTGAGACAAAGGCAGAAGACCTTTATAAGAGTGTTTTTGAGGATTATGAGGTTATCTTATCTTCTGGTAAGAAACAGGCTCCAGATATTGAAGCCAAGCTTCACAAATCTGACCATATGATAAATTCATGGGTTATCGAAGCAGCTGCAGCGGATCCTTCAAAATAACGCTATACCTTCTTGGATTTAGATGGAGATGGTCAGTCTGAAATGTTAGTGGGTAGTCAAACTGCAGGGAAAAATTACTTCTTTACAGGTTTATATTATCTGAAAGAAGGCCAACCAACCCTACTAGCAGAGGGTTATGTAGCAGGACATGGTGGTGCTCGTAGCTCAATGAAATTCTTTAAAACAGGTGAGGTTCTAGCTTTAACTTGGTCTTCAGGAACAGGTGAAGGGGAAGGAACTCTTTACAAACTAGAAGGTTCCAAGGGTGCTACAAAAGTAGATAGCAAGTCTATCAAGATTACGGATAAGAAGTTGCTTGAGAATTTTGGTAAATCAGAAGCTGACGAAGTCACGGCAGACAAGTTTACATGGGAAGAATTTAAATTTACCCCTGCTAGGGAAGAAACGAGTACCAGCTCTTCCCCTTCTTCTAAATCGGAAGCAAGTAGTAGCACTACTAGCAGTTCATCGAGTGAAAGTAAGAAAGAAGCCAAGGAAACGACTCCTTCCAAAACAGAAGAAACCGGGCCTTGGACAGCTGATAAATCCGCTGCCTTAGCAGACTTTATGAAGAGTTGGGGTGATGAAATGGGTCAGCCTAACTACCAAAAAGGAATCGCATTGGGGAACATCAGAGTCGACATGCTTTACTGGAAAGACGGTAGCAAGCTAGATGCGGAATATTCAAAAACAGGTAGTGGTACTGCCAAATATCGCATTGTAGAGACCTATAGTAATTGGGATAACTATCCAACCGTTCACAATTACTTCTTTGCTATTACAGACACTGGCGAAGGAATCGTTTTCCACTCACCAACGACAAATGGTGACAAGATGTATCTCAATCCTACAGAAAACGTTGATTTGAGAAATAACTTTGCTAGCCTGGTTAAATAAACACAAAACAATCCTAGAAGATTTTTTCTGGGATTGTTTTTTGATAAGGGAGTTCTTTCAAGTTGTCTGAATTGACTTTCTTGATGGAAATTATATAATAGTTGTAATAATAATAATTACAACTAAAAAAGAGGACCATTTATGACCTATGAATACAAGAGCCACATTTATTTAGCAGAGGCAGTTTTAAATGTAAAGGACTTGGCAAGTCAAACATCCTTTTATCAGCAAGTTATTGGTTTAGAAATTCTATCTCAAACTGAGACAGAGGCCATTCTAGGACTTGGTGGAAAATCCTTGGTACAGCTGATTCAAGCACAAGAGAGCGGAGAAGTAAGGGAACATTATGGCCTTTACCATCTGGCCATTCTCTTGCCGACACAAAAGGCATTGGCTGATGTCTTGAAACACCTGACAGATTTACAGATTCCTCTTGTCGGCGGTGCAGACCATGGGTACAGTGAGGCTCTTTACTTGGAGGATTTGGAGGGAAATGGCATTGAACTCTATCGAGATAAGCCGGTTTCCACATGGGATATTCGAGAAGACGGACGCATTATCGGAGTGACGGAGGCTCTTGCGGCGCAGGACATTTATGAGCTGGGGGAAAGAGTAGAGCCCTTTATCCTGGCAGAAGGTACGAGAATGGGACATATTCATCTTTCCGTCAAGGATAGTCGAAAGTCCAGCCAGTTTTATCAAAAGGTGTTAGGACTAGAGGATAAATTCAGTGTGCCTAACGCTAGTTGGATTGCAGCTGGGGACTATCATCATCATTTGGCAGTCAACGAATGGGGAGGAAAAGGTCTGGCTCCGCGTAAGCAAGGCTTGCCAGGTTTGGCTTATTATGTCATTGAAGTCGCACATAAAGAAGAACTGTTAACGATTGCCCAGCGAGCACAAGAAGTTGATGCACCAATCAAATGGCTGACATCAAGCCAGTTGGAAATCACAGCCCCAGACGGAATCGTGACCCGTATTCGTTTAGCGAGATAGATTGAATGTGATAAAAACCAGAGTATAAATTGTAGAAAGTACCCCTTATCCTAGTCAGATATGTAAACATTTTGATATCATAGTAAGGAACAAGGAGAAGAATACAATGACCAGTGAATACCAGAAAATGATAGCGGGAGAGGTTTACCGTCCATCGGACCCAGAGTTGCGAGACTTAGCTCAGGCCTCTCGCCAAAAACAATCTGCCTTTAACAAGGAAGAAGATCCCTTGAAGGGGGCGGAGATTATCAAGACTTGGTTTGGGTCAACCGGGCAAAATCTTTATGTTAATCCACGCCTGGTGGTCGATTATGGGATTAATATCCATCTAGGGGAAAATTTTTATTCTAATTGGAACTTGACCATGCTGGATGTTTGTCCGATTCGCATCGGGAACAATGCCATGATTGGCCCCAACTGTCAGTTTTTAACCCCACTCCACCCACTAGATCCACGTGAACGCAATTCAGGGATTGAATACGGGAAGCCCATTACTATCGGTGATAATTTCTGGGCTGGAGGTGGTGTCATTGTCCTTCCCGGAGTGACACTGGGCAATAATGTTGTTGCTGGAGCAGGGGCTGTAATCACTAAGTCCTTTGGCGACAACGTTGTCCTAGCTGGAAATCCTGCGCGCGTGATTAAGGAGATACCTGTGAAATAGAAGTAGAAGAGGCTGGAAAAAACTCAATTTCAGGAAAAATGAAGTAAAACTTTCAACAATAAAACGCATAATATCAAGGTTGTTCATTACCTGATATTATGCGTTTTTCTGATTTCAAAGACTTTTTACTCAGCCTATTTTTGTAGATTTAATACTTGAAGTCACTCTTCTTGATCATTATGGAATTGCTCCATCTAGTTGAGTAGTTTAGATGGTGGTGTTTTTCTAACATAAAAAATTCATAATGGATAGCGAAATAGATATGACGACACTTTGAGATATTGTTATAAATCTTTTTTATGGTCACAATAGAAAATATATATTAGTCAAGCTAGAAGATTCGTAGTAGAATAATTAGCAAATAAAAGCAAAGGGGTTATTTTATGAAATTAGTTAATTTATGGTCAAAACTTTCACTCGGTTTGCAATTATTGCTAGCTTTGATTTTAGGTGTTATTTTTGCAGTAATCTGGCCACAATTTGCAGGTTTTTATCAATTTCTAGGACAAGCATTCATCAAATTGGTAAACATGGTCATTATTCCACTAATATTCCCAATTATAGTAGTTGCAGTGGCTAGTGTCATTGGAAAAAAATCGTTTGGTAAAATTTTAACGAAGACCTTACTCTACTTTTTCGCTGTTACAACTGCAATCACTTTGTTATTTGTATTCTCTAGTTACTATTTGGGATTTGGTCAAGGTGTGAATATTGGTCAAACTGGAGCTAATATCGACGGGATAGCTAATAATGTCCAATTGAGTGAGTTTTTACTTGGTTTTATTCCATCAAATATTGTGAAGTCAATTTCAGAAGGCTCTCTTCTTCCAATTATTGTTTTTGCTATATTTCTTGGTTATGGAATTGGTAGCTTGAAGAGTGATAAAACCCAAAAAATTCTTGAAGGTTTCCAGATCTGGATTGAAGCTATTTATAAAATTATAACTGTTATTGTAAAATTATCTCCTGTCGGAATCTTTGGCTTTATTGCAAAAGATGTCGCTAGTACAGGGATTGATAAGTTAGTTGGACTTGGTCAATTTGTTATTGGAACTTATTTGGCCTATGGAGTTCTCATTTTAGTTATTTTCCCTCTGATCGCCTCTATCTTTAATGTTCCATATTTGACTGCTTTTCGTGAAAATTGGAGCCTCTTGACTCTAGCATTTATTTCGGGTAGTTCGAGTGTTGTGTTGCCGTCCTTATTGAAGGATTTAAAGAAACAGGGACATGATGAGAATACGATTGATTTGGTTGTCCCTTTAGGATATACTTTTAATCTAGAAGGAGCAGCTGTCTATTTTTCAGTAGCCACTATTTTTATCGCACATGCTTACGGTATCCAATTTTCATTATCAAGTCTCTTATTTACAGTTTTACTTTTGACCTTAATTGGGAAAACTGCAGCTACTGTTCCATCAGGAGCTATCGTAGTTTTGTTGGCAGCAGCCCCTCAGCTTGGATTGCCAGTAGAAGGAGTGGCCTTGATTTTTGCAGTTGATTTCTTTGTGAATGCTGGCCGTACAATGATCAATGTTTTGGGTCAAATCTTAACGGTCAGTGTCATTGAAAAAACAGAAGGTTATAGTTTAGAGGAAGACAAGCAACATCAATTGTCAGTTAACTTTTCTTAAAGGAGATAGGAGTTATGAGTAACGCAAAAGTTTATGTGATTCATGAAAATATTGAATGGACACAGCATTTAGTAAAATGGTTAGAAAAAATACAAGTACCTTATGAATTATGGGATCTATCGAGTGGGATATTAGATCTTCAAAGCCCACCTCCACAAGGAATTTTTTATAATAGGATGTCCGCATCTTCTCATACGAGAGGGCATCGCTATGCACCAGAGTTCACGGAGCAGGTGCTTACTTGGCTAGAGGCTCATGGACGTAAAGTAGTTAATGGAACGGGAGCCATCAATCTAGAAATCAGTAAGGTGAAACAATATTTGAAATTAAATGAATCTGGTATCGAGACTCCAGCAACAGTTGCTGTTTTGGGCCCAGAAAATATCATTGAAGCAGCAAGAAAATTGAATATCTATCCTTTGATTACCAAGCATAATAGAGCAGGAAAGGGATTAGGAGTGCAACTTTTCCAAAATGAAGAAGAACTAGAAGCTTATGTTAATAGTTCTGCTTTTGAACCTTCAGTAGATGGTATTACCTTGTTGCAGGCTTATATTAAACCAAGTGATAGTCGTATCCGTCGTTCAGAGTTTATCAATCAGAAGTTCCTTTATACTGTTTCAATTGATTCTTCAGATGGTTTCCAACTTTGTCCAGCAGATGGTTGTCAAATCGGTAAGAGACCAGAACAACTGGAAACTTCTGAAAAATTCCAAATTACAGAACCTCTACCAGAATCTCAAAAAGAAGCTTATGAAGCCTTCCTTAAAAATGCTCATATTGATGTGGCAGCTATAGAATGGGTTCAATCAGAAAGCGGAGATATTTATGTGTATGATGTAAATACCAATACAAACTATAATCCTACAGCGGAACAGAATGCTGACATCTTTGCTCATCAACATCTAGCTGAATATTTAAAGAGGGAGTTAGAAACTCTTTATAGTGAATGATCATCTTGGAAGTTAATCTTTTAAAAATTTGATAACAACTTCCAGATAGAGTGCGACATAAATACTTTTCTTTCAAGGTAACAGTTATCAGCAACAACTACTAATATATAACGTCCCCTCTGAAGATTAATTACAGAGGGGATACGTTTGTAATGTTTACTCTAATTCCTTATGATTTATAAAATTACTTAGTATCGAGAATTCCAAGAATACTGAGATTTTTTCTCCTCAGTTCATCAACCCCCTCCTTGACACTCGGTCAGCTTTTGATACAATAGTAAAAAATTAGAGGAGGTGGTTTATGATTCAAAAACATGCGATTCCTATTTTAGAGTTTGATGACAATCCTCAGGCGGTTATCATGCCTGATCACGAGGGGTTGGATTTGCACTTGCCAAAGAAGTGTGTCTATGCTTTTTTAGGTGAGGAGACTGACCGCTATGCTAGGGGAGTAGGGGCGGACTGTGTCGGTGAATTTGTTTCTGCCACCAAGACCTATCCGGTCTATGTCATGAGCTACAAGGGCGAGGAACTTTGTTTGGCTCAGGCTCCTGTTGGTACAGCTCCAGCAGCCCAATTTATGGATTGGTTGATTGGATATGGTGTGGAGCAGATTATTTCCACTGGAACCTGTGGTGTTCTGGCTGATATAGAAGAAAATGCCTTTCTAGTCCCTGTTCGTGCTCTGCGAGATGAAGGAGCTAGTTATCACTATGTGGCACCTTCTCGTTATATGGAAATTCAGCCAGAAGCTATTGCTGCTATTGAGCGAGTGTTGGAAGCCAGAGGGATTCCTTATGAAGAAGTCATGACCTGGACGACAGACGGTTTTTACCGAGAAACGGCTGAAAAGGTTGCCTATCGCAAGGAAGAAGGCTGTGCTGTTGTAGAGATGGAGTGTTCTGCGCTTGCGGCAGTAGCCCAGCTACGTGGGATTCTCTGGGGAGAATTGTTGTTCACAGCTGATTCCTTAGCAGACTTGGACCAGTACGATAGTCGTGACTGGGGTTCAGAAGCTTTCGAGAAGGCCTTGGAACTCTGCCTTGAGACTGTATTTCAGTTCTAGCTACTCTCCTACTTTTTATGGTACAATGGATGTATGTTATTCAAATTATTTGTGAAAAAACTTGAAAGGGCCTTGGGCGGACTTTCGCCAGCTCGTCGGATTTTTTTAAGTTTCGTTGGAGTTATTTTTATAGGCTCTCTTCTTTTGAGTTTGCCTTTTGTTCAGGCAAGTGGTTCGCAGGCCACTTATTTTGACCATCTTTTTACGACGGTGTCTATGGTCTGTGTAACCGGCCTTTCTACGCAACCGGTAGCTACTACCTATAATGTCTGGGGGCAGTTGATTTGTATGCTCTTGATACAGATTGGTGGCTTAGGTCTCATGACTTTTATCGGGGTCTTTTATATTCAGGGGAAGCAAAAGCTCAGTCTTCGCAGTCGTGAAACTATTCAGGAAAGTTTTAGTTACGGGGAGACTCGGTCGCTGAAGGCCTTTATGCGGTCCATCTTTTTGACAACTTTTCTGGTGGAGGGCTTGGGTGCCTTCCTACTAAGTTTTCGTTTTATTCCTGAGTTTGGCTGGGGACGAGGCATTTTTACCTCTATCTTTTTAGCCATTTCAGCCTTTTGTAATGCTGGTTTTGATAATTTCGGTAGTAGCAGTTTAGTGGCTTTTCAGACGGATCCCTTGATCAATCTGGTCATTGCTGGCTTGATTATCACAGGTGGTCTTGGCTTTATGGTCTGGTTTGACTTGGCAACCCAGTTTGACAAGAAGAAAAAACGCCGTCTACGTTTCCACACCAAACTAGTCCTCTTCTTAACTGCAGGGATTTTGCTGCTTGGGACAGTATCTACACTCTTTACGGAATGGTACAATCCAGGAACCATTGGCAATCTCAGTGTTCCAGAGAAAGTGCTGGTTAGCTTTTTCCAAACCGTCAGCATGAGAACAGCTGGTTTTGCTTCTATTGATTACACTCAAGCTCGGCCTGTGACCTTGTTTATCTATATCCTACAGATGTTTCTCGGAGGAGCGCCTGGAGGGACGGCTGGAGGGCTCAAGATTACGACTTTCTTTGTCTTATTGGTCTTTGCGCGTAGTGAATTGCTAGGCTTGCCTCATGCCAATGTTGCGCAGAGAACCATTGAGAATCGAACAGTCCAAAAATCCTTTAGTGTCTTCATTATCTTTTTGATGACCTTCTTGTTGGGCTTGATGTTGTTGGGAATTACAGCAGAAGGAACACCGCGATTTATCTACCTCATGTTTGAGACCATTTCAGCTCTTGCGACAGTTGGGGTAACGGCAAATCTGACGCCAGAATTGGGCAAGCTAGCTCTTAGCATTATCATGGTGCTCATGTTTATTGGCCGTATCGGTCCCTTGACCTTGCTGGTTAGTCTAGCGGATTACCAGCCTGATAAGAAAGATTTGATTCAGTATATGAAAGCAGATATTAGTATTGGATAAGAAAGGAAGAACGATGTCAGATCGTACGATTGGAATTTTAGGTTTGGGGATTTTCGGGAGTAGTGTCCTGACGGCCCTAGCCAAGCAAGATATGAATATCATTGCCATTGATGACCATGCAGAGCACATCAATCAATTTGAGCCAGTTTTGGCGCGTGGAGTTGTGGGTGATATTACAGATGAGGAACTCCTCAGAACTGCAGGGATTGATACCTGCGACACGGTTGTAGTCGCAACAGGGGAAAATCTGGAGTCGAGTGTGCTTGCAGTTATGCATTGTAAGAGTTTGGGGGTACCAAGGGTTATTGCCAAGGTCAAAAGCCAGACAGCTAAGAAGGTGCTAGAAAAAATCGGTGCTGACTCGGTGATTTCACCTGAGTATGAAATGGGGCAGTCTCTAGCGCAGACCATTCTCTTTCATAACAATGTTGATGTCTTTCAGTTGGATAAAAATGTGTCTATCGTGGAGATGAAAATTCCGAGTGTTTGGGCAGGTCAAAGCCTGAGCCAGCTAGATCTACGTGGCAAATATAACCTCAATGTCCTAGGGTTTCGTGAACAAGAAAATTCACCCTTGGATGTCCAGTTTGGACCTAATGACCTCTTGAAGGCAGATGCCTATATTTTAGCAGTCATTAACAACCAGTATCTAGATGACTTGGCAGAACTAAATTCGTAAGGAGGGAGCACCCCTCTTTTTTGATGTCCAAAATAGCAAATAGAGAGACCTGTATTCCAATTGAGACTAGAAGACCCTTGTATTCTAGTAAAAGTCCTTCAAAAGCTGGACTTTATGGTAGAATAGAAAGAAGTAACAAGAGAGAGTAAGAAAAAATCAGTCCCCTAAAGGAGTAGATCATGAAGTTATTGTCTATCGCCATCCCTAGCTATAATGCCGCTGCCTATCTTCATTACTGTGTGGAGTCGCTAGTGATTGGTGGTGAGCAAGTTGAGATTTTGATTATCAATGATGGGTCTCAGGACCAGACTCAGGAAATCGCTGAGCGTTTGGCTAGCAAGTATCCTAATATCGTTAGAGCCATCTATCAGGAAAATAAGGGCCATGGCGGTGCGGTCAATCGTGGCTTGGCGGAGGCTTCTGGACGCTATTTTAAAGTAGTGGATAGTGATGACTGGGTGGATCCTCGTGCCTACTTAAAAATTCTTGAAACCTTGCAGGAACTAGAGAGTGAGGGGCAGGAAGTTGACGCCTTTGTGACTAATTTTGTCTATGAAAAGGAAGGTCAGTCTCGTAAGAAGAGTATGAGTTATGAGTCCGTCTTGCCTATTCAGCAGATTTTTTGCTGGGATCAGGTCGGAAATTTCTCAAAAGGCCAGTATATCATGATGCACTCGCTGATTTATCGGACAGATTTGTTGCGAGCGAGCCAGTTCCAACTGCCTGAGCATACCTTTTATGTCGATAATCTCTTTGTCTTTACCCCCCTTCAGCAGGTCAAGACCATGTACTATCTGCCTGTCGATTTCTATCGTTATTTGATTGGGCGTGAGGACCAGTCTGTCAATGAGCAAGTGATGATTAAGCGCATCGACCAGCAACTCAAGGTTAATCGACTTTTGGTAGACCAGCTTGACTTGTCCAAAGTGAGTCATCCAAAAATGCGAGAATATCTGTTGAATCACATTGAAATCACGACGGTGATTTCCAGTGCCTTGCTCAATCGAGCAGGCACAGCAGAGCATCTTGCCAAAAAACGGGAGCTGTGGACCTATATTCAGCAGGAAAATCCAGAGGTCTTTCAGGCTATTCGCAAGACCATGTTGAGCCGTTTGACCAAACATTCGGTCTTGCCAGCTCGCAAACTTTCCAATGTCGTCTATCAAATCACCAAGTCTGTTTATGGATTTAATTAATATAAGTATTTTATAAGAGGGATTTAAGAAAAATTTTAACTTTTTCTTAATCCTTTTTAATTTTAGGAGATTATACTAGAGTCATCAAATAAAGAAAAACTCTAAGGAGAATCCTATGAAATTCAATCCAAATCAAAGATATACTCGTTGGTCTATCCGCCGTCTCAGTGTCGGTGTTGCCTCAGTTGTTGTAGCCAGTGGCTTCTTTGTCTTAGTTGGGCAACCAAGTTCGGTACGTGCCGATGGGCTCAATCCGACCCCTGCTCAAGTTGTGCCAGACGCTGCTTCAGTGAGAGAAAAGAGCGACTTACCAGTAGAACTTCTCAGAGAAGCAGTCGATACAGCTCTTCCTTCAGAACAGGCAGACTCAACACCTAAAGCAAGCTTGGAAACTACAGAAAAAGCGGATATAGCT
Source organism: Streptococcus mitis (assembly GCF_002096835.1). Classification (GTDB taxonomy): domain Bacteria; phylum Bacillota; class Bacilli; order Lactobacillales; family Streptococcaceae; genus Streptococcus; species Streptococcus mitis_W. The sequence goes on from NZ_NCVG01000019.1 coordinate 49,355, forward strand.
GCTAAAGACCAAGTGGTAGCACCAAAAGAAGAAGTGCAAGCAAAACCAGAATCTAAGAAAGAAACAGAAGATGCGCTTAAACCTGCGACAAATCCTGCACCTACAGTTTCTGGACAAGACCGTGAAGCAAATGAAGCTCAACCAGCAACTACCCCAGCTGAAGTGCAAAAAGGCGTGGCTGACAATACTAAAGATACAGTAGACGTCCCAGCCACTTACCTAGATAAAGCCAACTTCCCAGGCCCATTCACAGCCGGTGTCAACCAAGTCATCCCATACGAGTTCTTCGCAGGTGATGGTATGTTGACTCGCCTTATCTTGAAGGCTTCAGACAAGGCTCCATGGTCAGACAATGGTTCAGCCAAAAATCCCGCTCTTCCACCAGTAGAAAAATTGGGCAAAGGTCTCTACTTCTACGAAGTAGATTTGGCAGGGACTCAAGGTAAATCTGACAAAGACCTTCTTGACCTCTTGAAACAAAACGGCACTCAAAGCTATAAAGCAACTATCAAAGTGTACGGTGCTAAAGACGGCAAGGCCGATTTGACTAATCTCGTAGCGACTAAGGATTTGACAGTAAACTTGAATGGCTTGACCACTCCAGCTGAAGTGCAAAAGGGCGTGGCTGACAATACTAAAGACACAGTAGATGTTCCAGCCACTTACTTGGACAAAGCGAACTTCCCAGGCCCATTCACAGCCGGTGTCAACCAAGTCATTCCATACGAATTCTTCGCCGGTGACGGTATGTTGACTCGCCTTATCTTGAAGGCTTCAGACAAGGCTCCATGGTCAGACAATGGTTCAGCCAAAAATCCCGCTCTTCCACCAGTAGAAAAATTGGGCAAAGGTCTCTACTTCTACGAAGTAGATTTGGCAGGGACTCAAGGTAAATCTGACAAAGACCTTCTTGACCTCTTGAAACAAAACGGCACTCAAAGCTACAAGGCAACCATCAAAGTGTACGGTGCGAAAGATGGCAAGGCTGATTTGACTAACCTCGTAGCGACTAAAGAATTGACAGTGAACTTGAATGGCTTAACCACCCCAGCTGAAGTGAAAAAAGGCGTGGCTGACAACACCAAAGACACAGTAGATGTTCCAGCAACTTACTTGGACAAAGCTAACTTCCCAGGTCCATTCACAGCTGGTGTCAACCAAGTCATTCCATATGAACTCTTCGCTGGTGACGGTATGTTGACTCGCCTTATCTTGAAGTCTTCAGACAAGGCTCCATGGTCAGACAATGGTTCGGCTAAAAACCCAGCTCTACCACCAGTAGAAAAATTAGGCAAAGGCCTCTACTTCTATGAAGTGGATTTGGCAGGTACTCAAGGCAAATCAGACAAAGAGCTTCTTGACTTGTTGAAACAAAACGGCACTCAAAGTTATAAAGCTACCATCAAAGTGTACGGTGCTAAAGATGGTAAGGCCGATTTAAGCAACCTCGTAGCGACTAAGGATTTGGATGTCAATTTGAATGGCTTAACTACTCCAGCTGAAGTGCAAAAGGGCGTAGCCGACAATACCAAAGACACAGTAGATGTCCCAGCTACATACTTGGACAAAGCCAACTTCCCTGGTCCATTCACAGCTGGTGTCAACCAAGTTATCCCGTACGAATTCTTCGCAGGTGATGGTATGTTAACCCGCCTTATCTTGAAAGCCTCAGACAAGGCTCCATGGTCAGACAACGGCTCAGCTAAAAATCCCGCTCTCCCACCAGTAGAAAAATTAGGCAAAGGCCTCTATTTCTATGAAGTGGACTTAGCAGGTACTCAAGGCAAATCAGACAAAGAGCTTCTAGACTTCTTGAAACAAAATGGTACTCAAAGCTATAAAGCTACCATCAAGGTGTACGGTGCCAAAGATGGCAAGGCCGACTTGAGCAATCTTGTAGCGACTAAGGATTTGACAGTAAACTTGAACGGCTTGACTACTCCAGCTGAAGTGCAAAAAGGTGTGGCTGACAACACTAAAGATACAGTGGATGTTCCAGCTACTTACTTGGATAAAGCCAATTTCCCAGGCCCATTCACAGCCGGAGTCAACCAAGTCATTCCATACGAATTCTTCGCTGGTGATGGTATGTTAACTCGTCTTATCTTGAAGGCTTCAGACAAGGCTCCATGGTCAGACAACGGTTCAGCTAAAAATCCAGCCCTTCCACCAGTAGAGAAATTGGGCAAAGGTCTCTACTTCTATGAAGTAGATTTGGCAGGCACCCAAGGTAAATCAGACAAAGAACTTCTTGACCTCTTGAAACAAAACGGCACTCAAAGCTATAAAGCTACTATCAAGGTTTACGGCGCTAAAGACGGCAAGGCCGATTTGAGCAACCTTGTAGCGACTAAAGATTTGACAGTAAACTTGAACGGACATCAGTCTCTTGTTCCGATGCAGTCAGGTTTCGTCCCATCTTCTAATGGTGCAGCTATGCCGGCTCCAATGATGAATAGTCATCAAGATGCGTCTAAGATGAACGCTCAAATGCTAGGTGTCAATCAAGATGAGATGAAATCTAAAATGCCAGCTGCTAGCCAGGATAAGATGATACCTAACAAAGAGCAGGACAAAACTATGAATGCTAGCCAACCTATGGCAACACCAAGTATGAAACAAGATCAAGCTCCAGCAACCTCAAGTAAAATGTCTGATGAAGGCAAGATGGCAGCTACTAACAAGGTGTCAAGTCCAATGATGGCCGCTCAAATGAAAGACCAAAAAGACATGCTTCCATATACTGGTGAAGCCCAAACATCAATGGCTACTCTTGGATTCTTTGGACTCGCCTTAGCAGGACTGTTAGGTGGTCTCGGTTTGAAAGCTAAAAAAGAGGAAAATGACTAGTCTAGCTACAGACTTTCTATCTAGGATTTGAAAAATCCAGATATCGATTAGAATGTTCGTAAAGAGATTAAAATAGTGTTATACTATTGTGGTATAGCACTGTTTTTTTCAAAGGAGAGACAGATGGGAAAGACAATTTTACTCGTTGACGACGAGATAGAAATCACAGATATTCATCAACGTTATCTGGTTCAGGCAGGATATCAGGTTTTGGTGGCCCATGATGGAGTAGAGGCCTTAGAAATCTTCAAGCGAAAACCGATTGATTTGATTATTACAGATATCATGATGCCTCGGATGGATGGTTATGATTTGATTAGTGAGGTTCAGTATCAATCTCCAGATCAGCCTTTTCTCTTTATCACGGCTAAGACTAGCGAGCAGGACAAGATTTATGGACTGAGCTTAGGGGCAGATGACTTTATTGCCAAGCCCTTTAGCCCTCGTGAGCTGGTTTTACGTGTCCACAATATCTTGCGTCGCCTTCATCGTGGAGGTGAGACAGAGGTCGTCAGTCTCGGGGATTTACGGATGAATCACGGTAGTCATGAGGTCCAAGTCGGAGATGTGGCGCTTGATTTGACAGTCAAATCCTTCGAACTTCTATGGCTTTTAGCCAGCAATCCAGAGCGCGTTTTCTCTAAGACAGACCTCTATGAGAAGGTCTGGCAGGAAGACTATGTAGATGATACCAATACCTTGAATGTTCATATTCATGCTCTGCGACAGGAGTTGACTAAACATGCTAGTTCAGAAACACCCACCATCAAAACCGTCTGGGGCTTGGGCTACAAAATTGAGAAAGCACGAGGTAGTCAATGAAATTAAAAAGTTATATTTTAGTGGGGTATATCATTTCAACACTCCTAACGATTATCGTGGTTTTTTGGGCTGTTCAAAAAATGCTGATTGAGAAAAGCGAGATTTACTTTTTGCTTGGAATGACCATCGTTGCCAGCCTTGTCGGTGCTGGGATTAGTCTCTTTCTCCTGTCGCCGGTATTTACGTCGTTGGGCAAACTCAAGGAGCATGCTAAGCGAGTAGCGGACAAGGATTTTCCTTCAAATCTGGAGGTTCAAGGACCTGTAGAATTTCAGCAATTAGGCCAAGCTTTCAATGAAATGTCCCATGATTTGCAGGCGACCTTTGATTCCTTGGAAGAAAGCGAACGAGAAAAGGGCTTGATGATTGCTCAACTTTCGCATGATATCAAGACCCCCATCACTTCAATCCAAGCGACGGTAGAAGGGATTTTGGATGGGGTTATCAAGGAAGGAGAACAGGAGCATTATCTAGCAACCATTGGACGCCAGACTGAAAGACTCAATAAACTGGTTGAGGAGTTGAATTTTTTGACTCTAAATACAGCTAGAAATCAGGCAGAGACAACTAGTAAAGACAGCATTTTTCTGGACCAGCTCTTGATTGAGTGCATGAGTGAATTTCAGTTCTTGATTGAGCAGGAAGAGCGAGATGTCCACTTGCAGGTAATTCCAGAGTCTGCCCGGATTGAAGGAGATTATGCCAAACTCTCTCGTATCTTGGTGAATCTGGTCAATAACGCTTTTAAATACTCTGCTCCAGGAACCAAACTGGAGGTGGTAGCTAGGCTGGAGAAGAACCAGCTTTCAATCAGTGTGACCGATGAAGGACAGGGGATTGCCCCAGAGGATTTGGAGAATATTTTCAAGCGCCTTTATCGTGTCGAAACTTCGCGTAATATGAAAACAGGTGGTCATGGATTAGGCCTTGCGATTGCGCGTGAATTGGCCCATCAATTGGGTGGGGAAATCACAGTTACTAGCCAGTACGGCCTAGGAAGCACCTTTACCCTCGTTCTCAACCTCTCTGGCAATGAAAATAAAGCTTAAAGCCCCTTTACAAATCTAGCCATTCATGGTAAAATGGATTTTGTGTGAAATATCAGCAGGAAAGCATGAAGCTCGTCAACAGGTGTCTTATGATAAGTAACCTTGGCTGTTTAGGCGAAGGGCATCTGCACGAATCAGGGCTTTCTAAGTGACTATTTCCACCGAAATATTATTTATATCAGGAGGACATTCACATGTCACGTTATACAGGACCATCTTGGAAACAAGCTCGTCGCCTTGGCCTTTCACTTACAGGTACAGGTAAAGAATTGGCACGTCGTAACTACGTACCAGGACAACACGGACCAAACAACCGTTCTAAATTGTCAGAATACGGTTTGCAATTGGCTGAAAAACAAAAACTTCGTTTCACTTACGGTGTAGGTGAAAAACAATTCCGTAACTTGTTCGTACAAGCTACAAAAATCAAAGGCGGAATCCTAGGTTTCAACTTCATGCTTCTTTTGGAACGTCGTTTGGATAACGTTGTTTATCGTCTTGGTCTTGCGACTACTCGTCGTCAAGCTCGTCAATTCGTAAACCACGGTCACATCCTTGTTGACGGAAAACGCGTTGATATCCCATCATACCGCGTAACTCCAGGTCAAGTGATCTCAGTTCGTGAAAAATCATTGAAAGTTCCAGCTATCCTTGAAGCAGTAGAAGCTACTCTTGGACGTCCAGCATTCGTATCATTCGACGCTGAAAAATTGGAAGGTTCATTGACTCGCTTGCCAGAACGCGACGAAATCAACCCAGAAATCAACGAAGCACTTGTCGTTGAATTCTACAACAAAATGCTTTAATTTTAAGAAATATCTTACAGAAAGCCTACAACAGTGGGCTTTTTGCTTTGTCTTAAAATGTTGATTTCTGGGTTTGTTTAGAAATTTGTTAGTAAGGTTATTTGTGTGTTTAAGTCTATCTATTTAAAGAATGACACGATGTTGATGATATAAATCTGGTATGATATAATATTTTGGCCCCCTCACTTTAAGGAAGGGAGGTGTTACATATGTTAGAAACTTTACTCACAGTGTTTCTAGCTCCGTTACTTATTAACGTGTTATCTGAGCTTTTCAAGTTATGGATTAAGAAACGTAAGAAGTAATGGTTAACCCTTTTAGAGGGTAGCAAAAAACCCCATCGGTGGCACGGAGGCCACTGAAAAAATAGGTCTCTTACTTTTAATGAAATGAAAACCGAGGAATCTCTCGTTAATTTGAGCGAGTTCCTCGGTTATTTTGTATTTATTAAGGCCATAATTCGTTTCATATTGACCACGAAGATGGTTGTTGCTGCCTGTAACTCCATGCTGAAAAGACCCGATGCTCTCGCGACATCAAAGCCATGTCTCTGTTTTAGTTCGGCATTCTTTGCTTCGATTTTATAGCGATGTCTGGCCATTTCTTTAAAATAAGGTGTTTCCTGAAATTTCTTCTGGAAAAGATGGTCGTCACTCTTAATGGCTATTGAATAAGTTTTAGACTTTGCCCCCTCCTTATAACATCCTTCCTTGGAAAGGCAACTCTTGCACTTCTCAATGTCAAAGTAATGAGTGACAACTTGATTCTTATTTTGATATTTTTTCCCTGTCCTTGCTTTGCGAACAGCCATGTGTCCTTCTGGACAGACAAATAGCCCTGCATCTTTATTAAATTCAAACGCATCCTCTTCTTTACGGTAACCTTTTGAAACAGAAGGATTCAGTTTTGAAACCAAATGAATCTTTTCTTTGCGCGCTAGTTGAATGTTGTCCTTTCCTGAATAAGCCGCATCACCAATAATAGTCTCGATGTCCAGACTATTTTCCTTTGTTTTGGCATATAATTCAGGTAAATATTTCCCATCGTTTTGTTCGCCAGAAGTGACCACACAAGCAGTAATAATCCGTTCATCCGTCATAGCGATATGACTTTTATATCCATAGAAAGAGCTGTCGGCTGTCTTATGTCCGAGCCTAGCCTCCTCCTTAACAGAAGCTTCCAAATGTTCTAAGTCGTCCTCGACAGCCTCTCTTAGGTAATTGAACTTTTGAGAAACAGCCGGTAGGGCTAAGAGTTCCTCGTGTTTTTCAACCACAGCCATTAACTCCTCTGTATAGGTCAACTCTGCTTTGAGGTTATCTTCTTGAGGTTTCTTTGGAAATTCTATTTTGATATCTTCTGAATGTTGATAAATTGTTTTACGTAAAGCTTTTGAACGCTCTCTAAGAATTTCTTGGGGTTTCTTATGATTATAATGAGCTTTGGTGTGAGTGGCATCCACAATGAGAATCTTACTCTTAATCAAGTTGTGTTCGAGTGCAATTTGAACAGACTTCTGAATCAATACATCAAGCAGTTTGTCATCTTTAATTCTTAGCTTTCTAAATTTTGTCAGAGAGGATGGCTCGATAACAGAATCTTCAGGAGCTAGACCAAGAAAAAATTTAAAGGCCATATCTGACAAGGAACGTCCTACCACATCTACATCTGATAACTTATAAATATCTTTTAACAAGAGATATTTGAACATCATAATCGGTGAATAAGCTTTACGCCCAAAATCGGGACGATAATTCTTTTCTAGTTCATCATAAATAAAGCTAAAATCACAGAGTTCAGTTAGCTGACGTAAAAAGTGGGTTTTAGGAACTACGATATCATACAAACTAGAATAAGGACTGACATCCATAGTTAACTGATTATCAAGCATTATTTCACCTCATCTCTAGTATAACAAAAAAGCCATCAATTTGATGACTTTTTCAGTAGACTCGGTGGCACGGTGGGGCTTTTTTAGTTACATATGCTGTAACTTTACTCACATTGTAAGTTCATTCTAACATATAACCCCCGATATTTCAAGCTTTTATTTTGTTTAGGCGATATTAGACAGTTGCCAGCCTTATTATTGAGGTAATATTTATTGTTTGTTTTATTTATTATTTTGCCAGTCTAGCTTCTTGTTAATATTGAATAAAAGTACTATAATATAAACTGGGGTATTTTATTCTGAGATAGTATTATTCAAATTATTGTATCCCTTATTTTGTACATAATATTCTTAGAAGATTAAGAAAAAAGGAGTTTTTATAGATGGAAAAGAAGAAGTCTATGAGTCGTGTTGAGCGTTTGCATCGTGAGAAGGTGACGCGTTATTCTATTCGTAAAGTTAGCTTTGGTGCAGCCAGTGTAGCGGTAGCGGCCTTGTTTATGTTTTTGGGGAATGGGGCAGTAGCTGCTGCAGAGCCAAGTGTGACTCCGAATACTGGCGAAAAGGAAATTCTAAACCTTTCATCTGAGGAAACAAAAGATAATAGTTATCAGAATGGAGCTAATGCGAAGGATATTGTAACTACAAACAATGAGGGAGCAGTTGGAAACAGTACTACAGAATCAAAACCTACGGAAGTAGAAACTCTGAACAAGAAATCTTTAATAGACTTGATTGCAGAAATTGAAGGTAAGTTTGCTAAAGACACATACGCTAATAAAACAGAAGATAGTGTGAATCAATTAAAAACAGTTTTAAATGAAGCAAAATCTGTTTTAAACAATGCAAAAACACAAGCTGAATTATCGCAAGCACATGCTAAGTTAGTTACAGCAACAACAAAATTACAAACAAAACCAGAAGATAAAAAAGAAGCACCAGCAGTAGAAACAACAAATGGGAAAGTTACTGTAGGAATTAAAGCAACAAATACTGAGAAAGCTAATGAGTCTAACTCGATTGCAAACTCAGGTTCTAGAGATCAACGTAATGGAAAAGCATTAGATGCAAATAATCCATTCCGTATAGGCTCTACTACAACAGATACGGATGCTTCAGCCAATCAAACATATACTGCACCTGCGGCAGATGCTAATTTAGAGACATTATCGAATGAGTTGAAAAACTTACCAAATTTTATTGAAAATAACAAAAAAATTCAAGATATGGATACTTTAGGAAACGCTCTAAATGTTAAAAAAGGTAGTGTTAATGAAATCCATGAATTTGGTGGATGGAAAGCAGTAGGTGATAGTGGTAAATTTGCAATTGCTAGAAAAACTGAAGCAGGAGTATTTCCAATTGAAACAGTTAATACAGTCTGGGCGGATAGTACTAAATCATATGTTACATGGGTATTGGAACAGTCTTTCAATAGAGATAGTGACTATATGTTATTCCTATCCAAAGTAAGAACAAAGGCTAGTAGTAAAGAAGAAGCTTATGATAATTCTACTTATGTTTCTACTGGTTTAGGAGATAAAATAGCTAAAGGTGTTAAAGGATTTGATGGAATTCAAAAAACATTTAAAGCCTATTCAAAAGAACATGGATCTAAAGTTATTGTGAAATTTAAGACTGGATATACTGGAGATATTAATGGTACTAAAGCACAATATAAAGTAGAAGTAATTATTAACCGTAATGGACAAGAAGAAAAATTATATGATCAAACATTTACACCGGAAGTTTCAAAAACAAACTCTGAAATGAATGTAGTGAAGGCAAGTGATGGAACTAACCGACCTCAAAACTTCAGTACACTAGGAACACCAACCCCTAAAAAAGAAGAACTTGAAGCAAAAATTGCCAGTAATAAACCAAATGGTACAGGCGGAACATTTACAAGTAAGGAGATTACATTACCTGAAGGTGTTACTGAGTATACAGTACGTATTAGCTCAGCAGATAATATGCACTTAGGAATGGGATATCAATCACCATATAGACACTATGCTCTTCCAGTGACTGGATTAGATTTCAATATTGACCAAGATACTGGTGCAATCGCTAAAGATTTATTATCTCGTATTTATGATAAGTTAAAAGCAACCGAAACAGCTGATACAGATGGAAAAACAAATGAAACAAAAGCTGCGTATTTAGCTGAATTGGAAAATATTAAGACACTTGTAACAAGTACGGATGTTAAGAAAACAGCAGAATATAAAACTGCTTTAGAGTCTATTTTATCGAAGCAATTAGCATTAAAAGTTGATAAAACAGGTTTAACAGATTCAAAAACTTTACTTGATGGTTTAGTGAATGAAGATCCAACACCAGGGAAAACTCAGGATACAGCTACTGCTTATAATGCTGCAAAACAAGAAGCGATTAAAGCTATTGATGCAGCAAAAAAAGTTATTGACAATACAGATGCAACTGTAGCTCAAGTAAGAGAAGCATTAGCAACAGTTAATGCTAAAAAAACAGCTTTACAAAAAGCTAAAGATGACTTAATTGAAGCAGCAACAGCAGAAGAAAAAGCTAAATTAAAAGCAGATGCAGATTCATTAGTAAAAGCTGATACTACAGGAAAAACACCAAAAAGTATTGAAGTTTATAATACGAAATACGAAGCGATAAAAGCACAATTAGAAACTGCTAAAACAGAAGCTGCTGCAGTGTTAGCAAAAGAAAATAATGCATCTAAAGCAGAAGTTCAAGAAGCTCAAACGAAAGTAGATGCTGCAAAAGCAGAGTTAACAAAAGCTGCAGAATTATTAGTCAATAAAGCTGATAAAACAGAGTTAACAAAAGCAAAAGAAGCCTTAAATACTTTAGTAACAGAAGCGGATCCAACAACAGGGAAAACTGCGGATAGTGCTAAATCATACAACGATGCGAAAACTGCTGCAGAAGAAGCGATTAAAGCAGCAGAAACGGTGATTAATGATGAAAATGCCACTCAAGACCAAGTAACAGAAGCTTTAAATAAAGTGAATGAGAAAAAAGCTACATTAGAAGCTGCAAAACAAGCATTAGTAGAAGCAGCAACAGTAGAAGAAAAAGCTAAATTAAAAGCAGATGTCGCTTTATTAACAAAAGCAGATGAGACTGGAAAAACACCAGATAGTATTACAGCATATGAAAGAAAATATGAAGAATTAAAAACAAAATTAGAAGAAGCGAAAGCAGAAGCAGAAAAAGTTTTAGAAAAAGGCAATAATGCAACAAAAGAGGAAGTTAAAGCAGCTCAAGCGAAAGTGGATGCTGTGAAAACAGAATTAGAAAATGCTAAAAATCTTCTTGTAGAAGCTGCAACTACTGAAGAAAAGACAAAACTAAAAGCAGATGCAGATTCGTTAGTTAAAGCTGATACTACTGGTAAAACAGCGGATAGTATTAAAGCATATGAAGCAGAATTTGAAAAGTTAAAAACACAATTAGAAGAAGCAAAAGCAGCAGCTGCCGCAGTAGCAGCAAAAGGCGATAATGCAACAAAAACAGAAGCACAAGAAGCACAAGCAAAAGTAGATGCTGCGAAAACAGCTTTAGAGAAAGCTGCAGAATTGTTGAAAGAACTTGACAGAGATGCTGCTAAAAAAGAAATTGCAGATGCCGCTAAAAAAGCAACGGATGCTATTGAAGCTAGTACAAGCTTAACGCCAGAACAAAAGGCGGAAGAAAAAGCAAAAGTAGCTAAAGAAGCAAAAGATGCAACAGATGCTATTGATAAAGCAACAACAGAAGAGGGTATTAACTCTGCAAAAGATAATGGAAAACTAGCTATCGAAAAAGAAGCAGCAATTACAGCAATCAATGCTGAAAAAGCAGCAAAAGAACAAGAAATCGATAAGAATGCTAAGCTATCTGATGAAGAAAAAGCCGCAGCTAAAGCAGAAGTAGCTAAAGCGGCAATTAAAGCAGTAGAAGCCATTCAAAATGCAACTACACAAGAAGCAGTAGATGCAGCTAAAGCAGAAGGCGAAACAGCGATTAAGGCAGTAAATCCAATCGGCAAAGAACAAGCCTTGGAATCAATCCAAGCGACAAAAGAAGCCAAGTTAGCAGAAATTGATAAGAATACTAGCTTATCAGCTGAGGAAAAAGCCGCAGCCAAAGCTGCTGTAGAAAAAGCATATAATGAAGCAGTAGAAGCTATTCAAAACGCAGACACTCAAGAAGCAGTAGATGCAGCTAAAACAAAAGGAGAAGCAGCAATTAATGCAATAAATCCAATCGGCAAAGAAAAAGCCTTGGAATCAATCCAAGCGACAAAAGAAGCCAAGTTAGCAGAAATTGATAAGAATACTAGCTTATCAGATGAGGAAAAAGCCGTAGCCAAAGCTGCTGTAGAAAAAGCATATAATGAAGCAGTAGAAGCTATTCAAAACGCAGACACTCAAGAAGCAGTAGATGCAGCTAAAACAAAAGGAGAAGCAGCAATTAATGCAATAAATCCTTCTGGAAAAGAGTTATCATTAGTGGATATTAATGAAGCGAAAGCAGCCGTAGAAGCTGCAGCAGCAGAAAAAATTGCAAGTATTAAAGCAAATCCGAACTTATCCGATCAAGAAAAAGCAAAAGCAATTGCTGAAGTTGAACGTTTAAAACAAGAAGCATTAAATGCCATTGATAAAGCAAAAACAAAAGCTGAATTAGATAAAGTATTGCGTACTTTCTTATATCAATTGAATCAAGATTCATTAGTTTATGAACGACCATCATTTGATCTTGAAGCATTCATCCAATCATCTATTACTGGAGTCGTACAAGTTGAACTTGGAAAAGCAATTAGTCAAGCTGATATCATTGCTAAACTAAACTTACCAGAGAATGTTACGATCATTAGCATAGAATTACCTGATACAAATACATTAGGTGACAAGTTTGCTAAAGTAATCCTAAGATTAGCAGATGGAACAGAAATAACTGTAAAAGTACCGGTTAGAGTTGTTGCTTCACAAAGTGGGGAGTCTAAACCAGAAACTTCTCTTCCAGATTATGGCAGAAATAACGGAACAACTAACACAGATGTGAAAGTGGATAAAGCTAAGTTAGAAGGTGCTATTCGTCAATTAGATGAATTAATCATCAAAGAATCAGCTAAGCTTGATGCAGAAACTGCAAAAGAAGCTCAAACTTTACTTGCAGAAGCTAAAGATGTATTTGCCAATGCAAAAGCAAGTCAAGCAGAAGTGGATGCAATGGTGAAACGTATCGAAGACTTCATGGCGAAAGTTGCTCCATCAACTGATCATGCAACTCCAGCTAACGACCAAGCTGCTCAAACACCAGCTGTAGCTCCAGCTACAACTCAAGCAGCAGCAAATGCTAGCCAAACATCATCAGCACAAGCAAATACACGTACAGTGGCTAAAGAATTGCCAAATACAGGTACAGCAGATTCTGTAGTATCTATGGTAGCAGCCGCCGCAAGTGCATTACTTGGTCTTGGTCTTGCAGGTCGTCGTAAAGAAGACGAAGAAGCTTAATTTCTTAGATTGTTTGATAAAGATCAGATGATAAATCCGATTTTTAGAGCTTAAACAAGTACCTCTCATAAGAAAATCTTACGAAGCTGGACAAAAAGTCTTTAAATTTTAAAAACGCATAGTATCAGGTATTTAAAAACTTGATATTATGCGTTTTATTGTGGGAAGATTTATTTCATTTTCTCTTAAAGTTGAGTTTTTGCCCAGCCTATCTTTGCTTTGTCTTGAAAAACTATAGAACACATCTTAACTGTGAAGGAGGATAAAAAAATTCCCTGCAAAATGAAATTGCAAGGAATTTTTGTTAATGGTTATGGGCAAGCCAGGCGGAATATTTTTTCCCGAGCCAGAGAGCAAAGGGGAGATTGATGATGACGATGCCTGAGCCAACTAGTGAAAATAGGAAAAATTCGCTAGTTGAAACCTGCCACAAATGCACGATGTCTGTAATCAAATAAGCACTGATAGGAAAACAAAGGATAGAAGTGATGAGAGCAGGGATATACTTACGGAGAAGAATTGATTGTCCAATATGGAGCAAGAGATGGAGTGCAAAGGCCACAAATCCTCCTAACCAAACTAATTCGAGCGCTCTAGATTGACTAAAATACGCTAATAAAGTGATGGATAAGACAATGATAAACTCCTCAAAAACAGCAAGGGCAAATCCCTCTGTTGTAATTCCTTTGTGAATCTTGAGAATAGCTGGAGCCTTTTGAGCCAGCAAGGTTTCGTTGAGATGAATCCAAGGGACAAGACCGATAATTTCTTCCATATCGTGAAAGATAAAAAGTAGAGGGAACAACCAAAGATAAAATGCCATAAATCTCTCCTGAAAAGCTATAGATTGCTAACAAATAAAGCAAAAAACGCAAAAAACGCCCAGAAAGGCGTTTTGAGTTAGGTATGCTTACTTAACTTCTGTGAAGAAGATGTTGTTTTAAAGGTATATAATGATATTTGAAAACCTTGATTTGATAGCCTTTCTACCTAAAATAAAATAAATGGTAAATAGACAAATATGAATTTATTTAAATTTAATCAGTTAGGAATCAGTTACGATAAATTAATATTCTTTGGAAATCAGAATATAGCACTTATTAGTATTGCTTTATCATAGTTAGATATTTTCTTAATTAGATAAAGGCGTTGTAGTTTCAATTTATGGAGTACATCAGTGTGTAGAGAAGTTTTCAGATAGGAATTACTTGAAAAGTATGTGTTTTTATGATATATATTATGTAGGAGGAATGTTATGGCGAAATTAACAAATTTTTATTTGAATAAACAGAATGAAATTAATTTACCAAGACTAGCTAAATTTTTTAAAGAAAAAAATATGCTTGAAAGAGAGAACAAGACTTGGGTGATTAATCTAGCGATAAAGGAGCTTTTTGAAAGTCTGGAGTCTGAGATTATAGATTTTGAAAATAATAATTAATTGACGCACTGAGCGTCTTTTTTTTTTGTAGTCATACATATATATTTTATGTATCTAATATGTAACATATATGTAATGAATATGTAATGTTTGAGCCTTGATTTTTTTCCACCTACATGCTATTATAGAACCATGATACATGTAAGATACATGCAAGAAATATAATTTTAGAATGAGGTTATGAATATGAGTAACAGTCGAGCTTCTCCATTCAAGATATAATTCAAAAATAAACTATATTTAATTTTAAAAAACAATATAAAGGAAAGAAAAAGGTGAATTAAATGATACAAATTACAAACAAGGCAAAAACAGTTTTAGAGAGATTTAATACTCCTGAACTAAGAGCAAAAGCCGCTGAAAAAGCTAGAGACCATGGATTGCTAAGAGGAGTAAATGCAGACTCTTTGGCCCTTGCTGAACTTTTAAAAAACAGCTCAGATATCAATGCAGAAACTATGCAGGAGTTTTTTGCTCAACAGTTGCTTGGTTTTTTTGAATACGCCAGCACTCATTATTACGTTGCTAATCCTACGGTTTCTATGTTAGATAATTTTCTGAATGGAAAGAAAATTGTTTGGAATAGTTATGCTTAATAGCTAGTTGTGAGGTTGGGACAAAAAGATTTTGATTTTAGGAATTCTTTATTATAAATTTTTAAAATCAATAGATTAGACAAAAAAGCGAACAAGACAGAATTCTGAATGTCAAATAACTCGTTTCGTTCGCTTTTATACTTAAGGTTAGACTTTTGTCCCAGCCCCTTATTTTTAAAATTTGAAAGGAAATACGAAAATGAAAGTTAATGAATACTTCTGGAAAACAACTTCTCTGACTTTATTGTTAATTATCAGCTTTTTTGCTGGGTTTGGAGCGCATTTGGAATTCTCTTCTTATAATCCATTTTTATCTGCGAAATTTGCCCTAGTCGTAGCTTTTATAGTCTTTTTAATTCAATTTTTATCGATATTACCAGCTATGTTTAAAAGAGGAAAAAACAATGATAAAGAAATATAGATTTTGCTTTTTTTGTATGTTCGTCTTCGCTCTTTTATCTGTGTATAATCCCGCAGGTTTTGGCTCCCTCTTAAGTATAGTATTGTCCCTTATAGCTTTCATTTTTTTTGTGGCTTTTCTTTACTATTTCTTAAGGGTTAAGCTTATCGCTCTTTCTTTTATTATCAAGGATATAAGAAATAAGATGAGGTAAAAATGTTTCGTATAAATTGTAGAGTCTCCCTTTGTGAGTCGTACATATTATCAACCTCCTTAATGAAGAATTTTTATTGGGCTTCTATACTATCTCAAATCTTTATCTTTATTTTACTGGTTTTAATCTTTAATATCTCAGGACTTTTACTAGTTTTAGCTGTGGGCTTAGAAATTTTAATTGCCAATAAATTTATAGCGAAGCTGAGTGCAGTTTACAATAGAATACAGCCCATCCTTGCTATAAGGGAGCGATTACTCTTCTTGCTCGAGTCTAACAACCTATTTATATCTTCTTCTGACGGAGTTATAGTCCGTTCCGTTGTTCTTGACTTTTCTATAGATGAGGAATATATAGGTGTTTATGCTCATGTTTTGGGTGATAATTTCTCTAATAAGGTTTCAGAGTTAGATGTATATTTGAGTGCATGCTTGAATTTAAACTTAGAAGAGAAAATAAAGACTGCAAGTTGTGTTAAGTATACATTCAGAAAATATCCTGAGAGAAGAATCTCTTGGGAGGACACCCTACAAACTACAGAGATAACGATTTCTGCCGATAAGAATTGCTGCTGGCGGCTAGGAGTTCCTCCCCATGTGCTTATATCTGGTTCGACGAGGTCAGGAAAAACGGTGATGATAGAGAACCTTGTGGCTCAATATTTAACTTTAGGGGCTGAAATAAAATTGCTTGACCCTAAAAATGGCGATTTGAGTTGGCTGGTTGGGAAGAAGCTAGAAGATAGGTTAGGCTATAAAGTAGTTTATAATTCTCCCTTTCAAATTTCTGGTGCCCTTCGCGAGGCTGTCTTGGAAATGAATAGACGCTTTCAGGTCATGGCGGATAACCCAGATATATATGTTTCTAAAGGGAAGGTTTTGTCTTGGGCTGATGTCAAGGGAAATTACCCTCTTGTAGTGGTACTTGACGAAGGGATTGCTTTTAAAACCGAGGCCGAGACGTCTAAAGAAGGGAAAAAAGCCTATGAAGAGGCAATGTCAAATCTTGGGAGTCTCTTGGTAAAATCACGCCAAGCTTCAATAGAGGTGATAGTCGGTTTACAAAGGGCATCTAGTGACTTCATTCCTACCTATATGAGGCAAAATTTTGGAGTCGCTCTTTTATTAGGGGCAACTACGGCTGATTCTGACTCCTGTCGCATGATGTTTTCAAGTCAAGAGATTGATTATAAGACTTGTGGTATTGCTGAAGGATATTGCCAAATAGATGGGGTGCTTCCTACGCCTAAGTTTGTAGAGACACCGTTCAAGTCTGACGAACTAGACTTTGAGGCATATTTTGATGAAGCTTGTGATAGGTATATGAGGATGCGAAATGAACGAAATTAGTGTTGTTGTCAAGTTATCGAACGGCAGTTTAATGGGTGCTACTGAATGTGATGAAAATCCTTATAAAGCTTTGTTACAAATTTTACAAGTAGTACATATGCAAATTGTAGATGAATTAGAATAATGTAAGGTGGTATTTGAAATGCTGTTGAAGCATATTTGCGAGGTATGTGAAAAAAGTGAAATCATTGATTCAGATTTAGCTTTTGATAAAGGATGGGAATATCCTCCAATAATGGGTAGTTTTAGGATTTTATCCCCCAGAACCTGCCCTAATTGTACGATTGAAAAAACTGTGTGGTGGGCATTAGCTATGGAGGGTAAGTCTCTTGAAGATTTATCAAAAAGGCAAATAGAGGTATTAACGAGGATAAACAATGAACCGTTGAGTATTTTACCAAACTCAGATGACGGTCTTTCGAGTTAGCAAAATAGGGACGATTGCCCAGGAGGGGCAGAATCGAGCGGAGCGTTCGTCTTTTTGTTAATTCGAAAGAGCCAACCGACTGCTTTGCAGGAGGTCAGAAAAAACAGCCCCAGTACTAATAGGGGGTGCACACATACATGAAATGTACTCTAAACCCTTGGTACGTAAGGGGTTACGGCTTGCTAGTTGTACCAAGAGGTCGCAAACTCTTGGGAGAGTAAGGATGAGAGGTGTTTTCATGTAGGATACGGAATTAAAGGAGAAAAAATATGGTTTACAATATGACAGATACAAACATTAAAATTGGATTGCTTGACCTTGAAATGTCACAGTTTGATATTCCTAAGAAAGTAGTGATTTTGTCAGTTAGGGTGAACAACAAATACAAAGAAGTCAACGGCGAAAACGTGAAGACAGATGAAGTAAGTAAAATTACTTCTACTGTGCTTGACGCTGACAAAGTGAAAGTTCTAACTGAAATGGGAATTTCTACTGATGACTTAAAAGCGATTAACCTAGAAATTATCGGAAATCTGGATAAGATTGCAAAGCTTGCTCAAAATGATTCTTTGTTGAATGTTTCTGTTGAATTGATTCGGCCTAAGGTTCGACTAGCTTGGAACATGGCTAGAAGTAATTGGGCAGGTGTAAAAATTGTGTGTGAGGATATTAAAGTTCTAGGAGAATAATCCTATGAATACAGTTAGAATAGATTATTGTGCTGTAAGTGTTAAGGATGTCCCGCCAGAAAGAGTTTTGACTGACATCCTTTTGATTCCTCTTGAAAACTTTACATTGAATGATTGGGGCATAAATAAGTATAAGCAACATTATTCTTGTTCAGAAATTAAGGTGTATTTTAATGCTGATAGGCTTTCTATGGGTGTATTTATTGAATTAAAAGGGCAAGGTTGTCGTCAATATGAAGAATTTTTAAACAGTAACGAAAATAATTGGATTGCCTTAATTACTCGTTTATACAAGTATAATGTTAATTTCACTCGTTTAGATATTGCCCACGACATATTTGACGGTAGCTTAGATGTTCAACGGATATATGACTATTGCAAGAAAGGATTATGTGTCTCGAAAGCAAAACACTTTGAATATCATGAGAAATCAGTTCTAGATTCTGGTGAGCGTGTAGGAGAAACAGTTGCAATAGGTTCACGAGGTAATCAGCAGTGGTGCATATATAATAAACGCATGGAGCAACTTGGTAAGCAAGAGCTTGTAGAAGTTCCGTCTTGGATTCGCGCAGAGCTTAGATGTTGGCAGGAAAAGGCTAATATAATTGCAGAGCAGTTATTTTTAAAACGTCCATTATCGTCAATCTATTTTGAAGCTATCAATGGTCATTATCGCTTTGTTCGTCCAAATGCGACAGATAGCAATCATTGGAGAAGAAAAAAAGTCAAGTGGTGGATAGATTATCTAGGAACTGAAAACCAGACAGTTCTTAGTATTACAAGGGCTAAAACGACACTACGGCAGTCTGAGGCTTGGACAGAGAAACAAGTTGCGAAAACATTAGCAAAAGTCTATATTGCAAAGTATCAGGCCTATGATGTTCAAAAGGCAGAGGAATACATTCAAAGCTTACTTAAAGAGGGGCTTTCGAGGCTAACTGATAACGATGAAAAGGATATAGAGCAATATGTAAGAGAGCAGAATAGTTCTCAATTTTGGGGACAAAAAAAGACGACTTGAAAATAAGTCGCCTCTAAAAATTAACTAACTAGATTATAGCATAAGAAAGGAAAGTATTCCAATGATAGAGCTTAAGACAAAGTCAGACTATGATTTAACTAAAAATTGGTATCGGAAGAAAGAATTTTTAGATGAACTTTGGAAGGGTATGAAATTACCTACATTGGATCACTACATTCGTCAAATGAGAAATAGTCCATATTCTTTTGGAATTTGTGGAACTCATGGGAATGTCTTTATTCATGCGGAGGTATTTAAAGATTGGTTTGATTATAAGATTTTCCATGAAAATGAGGCAGTTATAGCTTAGTATAAGGGGGTAAAAATGAAGGTAGGTAAGACTACTCGAGTTCTAACTGTTTATCAATGGAAACCAGACCCTTCTAAAAAGGGCAACGTGCTTGTTAAGTTTGCAATGAGATATACTCATCCTTTGATAACAAAAAGTCGTTATAAGTACCTTACAAGGGGAGAAAATAAAGGGTGGTATACGACTAAGGCAATACCAACAGGAAAGGACAGTAAGGGACATGAGAAGTTACTTATTTCTGATATAAAGAATAGTCAGCTGATTACAAAAGTTTCAAAGATATTAAATGAAATGATTGATGAAACCGTATTAGATTTGACTGGAGAAAAACCAAAGAAATTAGAGCCTAGTAAAACTTTATGCCTCAAAGAGATAGCTAGACCGTATGATGAAAACAGTGAATTATACGGTTTAGCTTTTAAGTGGTGGGTCAATCGTGTTAAGCCTGCCAAGAATACTCTAAAGACTAGAGTTAGTGTTTATAACCAGCATATTTCCCCATATTTCAACGAAAATATGAGCCTTAAACAGTTCTGTATGGAACAGGAAAAAATGCAAGATATTATAAATAATGCAAGTGAGGGAACTTCAAAGAACATTCATATCTATCTTAAAATGATATTTGATTGGGCGGTAGAACAAGGAGAATTGACAGCGTCGCAACACCCTATTTTGAATAAGAGGGTTAAGCGTAAGACACTAACAAGTGCAGAAGAGCAGGCGAAACTTAGGGAAGATATAGCTGAAAAATATCTTGAAGTTGAAGAGGCTAATCAAGTATTTAAAATTATTGAAAATTGGACTAAGCGACATAATAATGAACTAGTTGCTGATGTACTCAGAATTATCTACTTGACAGGTATGAGACCGAGTGAAGCATTAGGTTTGAATGAAGATGTTCTAGATTTCAAGAATAAACTCATTAAGGTTCATTGGCAGAGGGCAAGCCATAATAAGACTGACAAAGAAATGGCAGAAGAAGGCTTGCGTGATGAGAAGGAACGATATAGAGCAATTCTAAAAACTAAAGAAAGCGTTAGAACTATTCCGATGTCACCAAAAGTAGAACAAATTTTACTTAAATATATTGAAAGAAATAAGTTTCAGGCGAGATTTAATCCGACTTATCATGATATGGGATATATTTTTACTAGGGTATACATAAAAGGGAAGAACCAGCAGGGCAGTCCATTGTATCATACAGAAATTTCAATGTTCTTAAGAGGTGGAACTAGTCAGTCCGCTAAGTATAATAAGAAAAGTGGAAAATCCTATAAGGATATTGATGACCTAGTTGATTTTGGTAGGCCTGTTCACATAGTTCCCCATATGTTCCGACATAGTTTTGTTTCAGTCATGGCTGATAAGAATGTAAGCTTAAACGTTATTCGAGAGTTTGTGGGACATTCAGAAGATAGTAGAGAAATAGAAAAAATCTATCTTCATGTTATGCAAAAAGGAAAACATAAGATTGAACAAGCTATGATAGATTTGTCTAAAATAATCTCTTGATTATTATAATCAGTTAAAATTCAGTTATTTTGCTAAACTTAAAAGAAAAAGCCTTAGAAATGTTGATTTCATAGGCTTTCTGTATGTTGTATTATTTAACTTCTGTAAACACAACGTGTTTGCGAAGTTTTGGTGAGTATTTCTTCAATTGAAGACGGTCTGGAGTATTACGTTTGTTTTTAGAAGTAAGGTACAAGCGTTCACCAGATTCTTTGTGTTCAAGTGTAATATTTACGCGCATGGTATCTCCCTTCTATTATTCAGCTGATGCAGCTTTAGCGATTTTACGTCCTTTGTAGTATCCTTTAAGTGATACACGGTGAGAACGTGAGTAATCTCCAGTAGTTTCGTCAAAGTTTACAGATGGAGCTGTTACTTTGTAGTGTGTACGACGTTTGTTTTTCTTCGCTTTTGAAGTGCGACGTGCAGGTACTGCCATTTTGATTTCTCCTTTAGGTATTTATATTCGATTCAATCTACTGATTTTCATCAACCATACTAGGATAACACATTTTTTTTGTAAAGTAAAGTTACTTGACAAAAAAAGATGAAAAAATTCTCCTGTCCGACACAGCAGACAGGAGAAGGTCTTAAATATCAATCTCAAATGGTTCGTCAATGGTTTCTGATACGTATTTTCCGTCTTTCTTCCGTTGCTTGACACATTCTGTAAGGAGATATTCGATTTGCCCATTGACTGAACGAAAGTCGTCTTCTGCCCATGATGCGAGTGCAGCGTATAACTTTGTTGAGAGTCGAAGGGGGATCTGCTTTTTTTTAGCTTCAACCATCTTTAGTAAAGACTTCCTGTGTTGACAATTGGTTGTGCATCATGATTGCCACAGAGAACGACTAGGAGATTTGAAACCATGGCAGCTTTTCGTTCTTCATCAAGCTCTACCAATTCCCCTTCATTGAGACGTTCCAGGGCCATTTCAACCATACCCACAGCGCCATCGACAATCATCTTCCGGGCATCAATAATGGCTGATGCTTGTTGACGTTGAAGCATGACAGCGGCAATTTCTGGAGCGTAAGCTAGGTAAGTGATACGTGCTTCAAGGATCTCCAAGCCAGCATCCTCAACACGACTTTGAATTTCCTCACGAATACGGTTAGCTACAATTTCACTAGAGCCACGGAGACTTCCTTCATCGGCTTGCCCGTCACCTGTAGTATCCACATTAGGAGAGACATCGTAAGGATAGATGCGGACAATATTTCGGAGGGCGCTATCACATTGCAATGAAAGATATTCTTTGTAGTTATCAACGTTGAAAACTGCCTTAGCAGTATCGACTACACGCCAAGTAACGGCAATTCCGATTTCTACAGGATTTCCTAGACAATCATTGATTTTTTGGCGAGAATTGCTCAAGGTCATAACCTTGAGGGAAATCTGTTTCTTGCCAATTTCAAGATTCACGTCATTACCATTTGATGATTTAACTCCTGAAAAAGGAGATTTCGTGCTAACGTCACCACTTTGTCCAAGTCGAGTGTGGTTTGCAGGGTTAACTGCTACGCTGAAGGGATTGACAAAGTAAAAACCAGGTTCTTTGATGGTACCTGTATAGTTACCAAAGAGTGTCAGAACCAGAGCTTCCTGAGGTTTGACAACTTTTAAACCAGCATGAGCTAGGCCTGCAATTAAGCTTAATAAAAGTCCGATAATAATTCCAAAAATGTTTTCCGAAGCAGCACTCATTATAAATATAAAGATACCAAGTACGAGTGTCAACTCAATGAGAATCAATGCGAATACACCATTTGGTTTTGAATTGATGAGTTTTTCAGTCATAAGAATGACCTCCTACTATTTGATATCTAAATGATATCACTTTAATTTATAAAGTCAAGAAATAAATGTAACATTTTTAAAGAAAATATTTCTGTATAGAATTTTCTGAAAATTCAAGAATTTTCTTCTGTTCATTGCCTTTAAAATGTGCTATAATAGTAAAAACTGAAATGGGAGGGAACAAATGACTGAATTAGATAAGCGTCACCGCAGTAGCATTTATGACAGTATGGTAAAATCACCAAACCGTGCTATGCTTCGTGCGACTGGTATGACAGATAAGGACTTTGAAACACCGATTGTGGGAGTGATTTCGACTTGGGCGGAAAATACACCATGTAACATCCACTTGCATGATTTTGGGAAATTGGCTAAAGAGGGTGTCAAATCTGCAGGTGCTTGGCCTGTGCAGTTTGGAACTATTACTGTAGCGGACGGGATTGCTATGGGAACGCCTGGTATGCGTTTCTCTTTGACATCTCGTGATATTATTGCGGACTCTATCGAGGCGGCTATGGGTGGTCACAATGTGGATGCCTTTGTTGCTATCGGTGGTTGTGACAAGAACATGCCTGGTTCTATGATTGCCATTGCTAATATGGATATCCCAGCTATTTTCGCCTATGGTGGTACCATTGCACCCGGAAATCTTGATGGCAAAGACATCGACTTGGTTTCTGTTTTTGAGGGTATCGGAAAATGGAACCACGGTGATATGACGGCTGAGGACGTAAAACGTCTTGAATGTAATGCCTGCCCTGGCCCTGGTGGCTGTGGTGGTATGTACACTGCCAATACCATGGCGACTGCTATCGAAGTTCTCGGTATGAGTTTGCCAGGTTCATCATCTCACCCAGCTGAATCAGCTGATAAGAAAGAAGATATCGAAGCGGCAGGACGTGCTGTTGTTAAGATGTTGGAACTTGGTCTCAAGCCATCAGATATCTTGACTCGTGAAGCCTTTGAAGATGCCATCACTGTAACCATGGCTCTCGGTGGTTCTACAAACGCCACTCTTCACTTGCTTGCTATTGCCCATGCTGCCAATGTTGACTTGTCACTTGAGGACTTCAATACAATCCAAGAACGCGTTCCTCACTTGGCAGACTTAAAACCATCTGGTCAGTATGTCTTCCAAGACCTCTACGAAGTCGGTGGTGTGCCTGCGGTTATGAAATATTTGTTGGCGAATGGCTTCCTTCATGGAGACCGCATCACATGTACTGGTAAGACAGTTGCTGAGAACTTAGCTGACTTTGCAGATCTCACACCAGGTCAAAAAGTTATTATGCCACTTGAAAATCCAAAACGTGCGGATGGTCCGCTTATCATCTTGAACGGGAACCTTGCCCCTGACGGTGCGGTTGCCAAGGTATCAGGTGTGAAAGTGCGTCGTCACGTTGGACCAGCTAAGGTCTTTGACTCAGAAGAAGATGCTATTCAGGCCGTTCTGACAGATGAAATCGTTGATGGCGATGTAGTCGTTGTTCGTTTCGTTGGACCTAAGGGTGGTCCTGGTATGCCTGAGATGCTGTCACTTTCATCAATGATTGTTGGTAAAGGTCAAGGAGACAAGGTTGCCCTCTTGACAGATGGACGCTTCTCTGGTGGTACTTATGGTCTGGTTGTTGGACATATCGCTCCTGAAGCTCAGGATGGTGGACCAATTGCCTACCTTCGTACAGGCGATATCGTTACGGTTGACCAAGATACCAAAGAAATTTCCATGGCCGTATCCGAAGAAGAACTTGAAAAACGCAAGGCAGAAACAACCTTGCCACCACTCTATAGTCGTGGTGTCCTCGGTAAATATGCCCATATCGTATCATCTGCTTCACGCGGAGCCGTGACAGACTTCTGGAATATGGATAAGTCAGGTAAAAAGTAAACTCAAAAAGCAAGCCAACTTCGGCTTGCTTTTTTTCATCTTTAAAAGTTATTGATCTGCTTAACGAGGTGGCAGTCCAAGGGCAATGCGGCCGTAGCGACTGATTCGTGTGATTTTCCAAGCAGGCGACCAGGTAACTTCAACCTTGACATCTTCGATACCCTCGATTTGTTTCAGACCTGCCACGATTTCGATAGGCAGGCTTTCGGCACAATCACAGGCAGTGTCGGTGAAGGTCATGACAATCTTGCAGAGACCTGTCTCATCCAGATTGATTTCATAAATCAGTCCTAGATTGTAAACATCCAATTCCACATCTGTATCAAAAACCTTCTCTAGTTTTTCGATAATTTGGTCTTGTAAGGCCAAAGCACGGTCATTGATTTTGATATCCTCTCTCATTACAGTCCCTCCACGTGATAAATATCCTCTATTTTCTCATAATTCTGACAATTTGGCAAGTTTTTGATGAATTTTCTGAAAAAATATGATAATATAAAGAAAATGCTGAATCAAGGAGAAGCCTATGGAGCAGATTGGAAAAGTCTTTAGACAATTACGAGAGTCAAGAAATATCTCGCTGAGACAAGCAACTGGGGGCCAATTTTCGCCGTCCATGTTATCCCGCTTTGAAACAGGTCAGAGTGAACTTTCGGTAGAAAAGTTTCTATTTGCCCTAGAAAATATATCTGCCAGTGTGGAGGAAATCCTCTTTCTGGCGAGAGGTTTTCAGTATGATACAGATTCTGAGTTGAGAAAAGAAATCATAGATGTCTTGGATCCAAAGAATATAGCTCCGCTTGAGGACTTGTATCGCAGGGAGTATCAAAAGCATGCCCATTCTCAAAACAAACAGAAACATATTCTAAATGCCATTATTATCAAGTCTTATATGAAGAGCATGGATGAAACGGTAGAGTTAACGGCAGAGGAAGGGAAAGTCCTTCATGACTACTTGTTTTCTACTGAGATTTGGGGAATCTATGAACTCAATTTATTCTCGGTCAGTTCTCCGTTCTTATCTGTTTCCCTTTTTACTAGATATGTACGAGAAATGGTCCGAAAATCTGATTTTCTAATGGAAATGTCTGGTAATCGAAACCTGTTTCACACTATGCTATTGAATGGTTTTTTAGCTAGCATTGAGTGTGAAGAATTTACTAATGCCTCTTATTTTAAACGTGTCATCAAAGAGCATTTCTACAAGGAAAATGAGACCTATTTCCGAATTGTCTATTTGTGGGCGGAAGGTCTCCTTGATAGCAAGCAAGGCAGAGTCAAGGAAGGTCAGAAAAAGATGGAGGATGCTGTCCGTATTTTTGAGATGTTAGGCTGCAACAAATCGGCAGATTACTATAGAAATACGACCGATTGTTGAATATCTGCAAACTAAGAAAATAATTTAAAATTTGAAGCAATAGAACTGTTGGGCTCTCTCGTGTCACTGGAGAAATTCTATCGT
Source organism: Streptococcus mitis (assembly GCF_002096835.1). GTDB lineage: Bacteria > Bacillota > Bacilli > Lactobacillales > Streptococcaceae > Streptococcus > Streptococcus mitis_W. The sequence goes on from NZ_NCVG01000019.1 coordinate 75,381, forward strand.
TTCTTTTTGTTCATTTTATTTGTTGCATATATTCAAAAGTTTTCCTCTAAGATTTCTAAGTGCTATACTGTAGTCATACTTCATATAGAACTTATACTCTTCGAAAATCAAATTCAAACTACGTCAGCTTCACCTTGCCGTACTCAAGTACAGCCTGCGGCTAGCTTCCTAGTTTGCTCTTTGATTTTCATTGAGTATTTGAACAAGAAGGGAGATTACCTATGAAACTATTGTTTAGAAATCAAGCTTATCGACTCTTGACTTTGTCACGCTTCTTCAATGCCTTTGGTGCTTCAATTTTTAACCTGGTATTTATCGTCTATGCATCGACCCTGCCACAAGCCTCTTTTGCGGTTGCTATGGCGAATATTGTCATGATTCTTCCGACTTTCTTTACAGTTTTTGTAGGGATTCGGGCAGATTACACGAGGGACAAGGTCAAATGGATGACTTACAGCGGTTTGTTTCAGGCGGTTTTATTTTTTCTAGCAGCCCTAGTTGTTCAGCAAGCTAGTCTCTTTGCCTTTTCCAGCCTGTGTTTAATCAATGTCATTAGTGATGTCATCAGTGATTTTGCTGGTGGTTTGCGCATGCCTCTCATTAAGGAAAAAGTAGCTGAAGATGATCTGATGGAGGCTTATTCTTTTTCACAGTTCATCACCTATATTTCAGCTATTGGTGGTCAAGCTTTTGGAGTATGGCTCTTAGGTTTATCGGTCAACAATTTTTCTATCGTTGCGGGAATCAATGCCTGTTTTTTCCTCGTATCAGCCTTTGTTCTCTTTTTAGGAAAAAGCAAATTAAGCCTGTCAATTTCATCTGATGACGGTGAAATCCTAAAAAATGAGAAGCTTTCTATTAAAGAGCAGTTCCTAACAATTTACCGAAATTTACGCCTCGTTTTTCTTAAAAGTGGACAGAAAAACTTTGGTTTCATGATCTTTGCTGTCTTGCTTATCAATGCCTTGGGTGGCGCTCTAGGAAGCGTTTATAACATCTTCTTTTTGAGCCATTCTCTCTTGAATTTTTCTTACACAGAGGCACTATTTATCGAGCAAGTCTGTGTTTTATTAGCAATTATCATCAGTAGCCTTACGGGAAATGATTATTTTGGGAAGCAGTCCTTGCCTAGATTGATGATGTGGGTGACATTAGGAGTCAGTCTAGTTGGTCTGGCTAACTTATTCAATCAAGTCGTGCTTGGTTTGCTATTTCTCTTTTTAACTCTCTATGTGTCTGGTAAAGTTCCACCAAAGATTAATGCCATGCTCCTGAAAAATCTAGCTCCAGAGGTTCTAGCTCGTACCAGTAATTTTTTGGGTTTATTGTTCACCTTATCAGTACCTCTTGGTACAGCCTGTTTTTCACTTGTAGCTGTATGGAATATACAGTTGACTTGGATTTTATTTGTTGTCCTTTCTTTGCTGGCTATTCTTTTGACAGGTCTTAATCTCAAAAATGATATCTAATACTCTTCGAAAATCTCTTCAAACCACGTCAACGTCGCCTTGCCGTACTCAAGTACAGCCTGCGGCTAGTTTCCTAGTTTGCTCTTTGATTTTCATTGAGTATAAATCCTAATTTTTTCTCACTGTTTTAATCCCTCTATTTATGGTAAAATAAGACTATTAAGTTTAAAGAGGATTCCCTATGAAATTACAAAAACCAAAAGGAACGCAGGATATTTTACCTGCTGAATCTGCCAAGTGGCAGTACGTTGAGGGCTTTGCCCGTGAGATTTTCAAGCGCTACAACTACGCAGAAGTGCGCACGCCCATTTTTGAGCATTACGAGGTTATCAGTCGCTCTGTCGGAGATACAACGGATATCGTAACCAAGGAAATGTACGATTTCTATGACAAGGGTGACCGTCATATTACCCTCCGTCCAGAAGGAACTGCGCCCGTTGTCCGTTCCTATGTGGAAAATAAACTCTTCGCGCCAGAAGTGCAAAAGCCAAGTAAGTTCTACTACATGGGACCTATGTTCCGTTATGAGCGTCCACAGGCAGGGCGTTTGCGCCAGTTTCACCAGATTGGTGTTGAGTGCTTTGGCTCTAGCAATCCAGCTACTGATGTGGAAACTATTGCGATGGCAGCTCATTTATTGAAAGAAATCGGCATCCAAGGTGTCAAACTACACCTCAACACTCTTGGAAATCTTGAGAGCCGTGCAGCCTACCGTCAAGCCTTAATTGACTATTTGACACCGCTCAAGGAGACCTTGTCTAAGGATAGCCAGCGTCGCTTGGAGGAAAATCCTCTTCGTGTCTTGGACTCTAAGGAAGAAGAAGACAAGGTAGCAGTAGAGAATGCGCCTTCTATCTTGGACTTCCTTGATGAAGAAAGTCAAGCTCATTTTGATGCTGTACGTCAGATGTTGGAAAATCTTGGAGTAGACTACATCATCGATACCAATATGGTGCGTGGTCTGGACTACTATAACCACACCATTTTCGAGTTCATCACTGAGATTGAGGGCAATGACCTGACAGTCTGTGCGGGTGGTCGCTACGATGGTTTGGTTGCTTACTTTGGAGGCCCTGAAACTGCTGGATTTGGTTTTGGACTTGGTGTAGAGCGCCTGCTTCTCATTCTTGAAAAGCAAGGTGTGGCCCTCCCTATCGAAAACGCCCTAGATGTCTATATCGCAGTTTTGGGCGAAGGAGCAAATGTCAAGGCTTTGGAATTGGTACAGGCTCTTCGCCAACAAGGTTTCAAAGCAGAGCGTGATTACCTCAACCGTAAACTCAAAGCTCAGTTCAAGTCAGCCGATGTCTTTGCGGCTAAGACTCTCATCACTCTAGGAGATAGTGAAGTCGAAAGCGGACAAGTGACAGTCAAGAATAATCAAACCCGAGAAGAAGTTCAAGTGTCACTTGATGCTATCAATCAAAATTTCTCAGAAATCTTTGAAAAATTAGGCTTTTAATAGTAGAAAAACTGGTCAGGATCTTATTCCTGACCTTTTTCTTTTACAAAATGACAAAAATAATAAACTTTTTGACAAATATGCTTGTCAAAAAGAAAAAGATGTGTTACAATGTAAGCAAGTTAAGAAATAGAAAGCAGAAAGGAGCTATGATGTGGGTAGTATTTATACTATTTATGATTTTCTTTTATTCTAATAATTCTAAAAAAATCAAGAAACTAGAGAATAAAATCAAAAAGCTTGAGCGAAAAGAGAAAGGAAATATAGAAATGTCAAGATTATTGCAAGAATTAATTGGGAAAAATCCAACAATCGTTGGACAAGTGTTTGGAACATCTTTATGGGAAGTTGTGGATGTTGACGAGGAATGGGTCAAACTACGTAGTGTTGATAAAGAGGGAAAAGAAAAATTCAAGTTGCAACGTATTGAGGATATCCAAGCCGTTGAATTTGACGGAGAGTAGGTGTGTAACATGCAACTAAAAAACCGTCTAAAAGAGCTTCGGGCTCGCGATGGTCTCAATCAAACCGACCTGGCCAAGCTGGCAGGGGTTTCCAGACAGACCGTTAGCCTACTAGAACGGGATGAGTACACCCCATCCATTATCATTGCCCTGAAAATATCTCAAATTTTCAACGAAACAGTCGAATCGGTATTTCGTTTGGAGGAGGACGAGTGATGAATAAGTTTAAAGTGATTTATTACATGAGTGTTCTTGCCCTCATTGTGAATGCTTTTGCTATGATTGGAACATTACTAGGTTGGTTCTATTTTGTTGAAAGTAAGTATTTGTTTTGGCTTAATTTATCCCTCGTGTCCATTTTCAATCGGTTGAAGAAAAAGGAGAAAAATGATGAACAAGTATAAAGTGATCTATTATGTAGTTGCCATAGCTCTATTAGTCAGCCTGTGTCTACTAATTGGAGCAAATCTAGGATGGTTTGATCTCTATTACAGTGACCAATTTATTTGGGCCTACTTTGCCCTCATCCCAGTCGTTGACTGGATTGAAAAGAAATCCAAAAATCTAGCAAGTGAAAAAGGAGAATGAATATGAAAAAGAAACATGGCTTGTTATTTTTAATTCCTTTTGTCTTGGGAGTTTTCTTGTACATGTTTGTAGATATGTTTAAGGCTGGTGCCGAATTTCACGGAATTGTTTTAGATGTAAAAATCTTGATACCATGGATATCAGCTATTTGTTTACTGTTAGGTTTCATTAGCATTCTTTTGACTTTCAATTTCTTAAAGAAAAGCAGAAAATTTCACTCCTTGTATCAAGAGGAAATGGATGATGATTTGAATGAAACCTATTATGTGCAAATGTATCGGAATCTTGAGTTTGGAAGCATTGTTTTTAATATTGCAAGTGTAGCGATTTTATTGGCTCTCTTCATTTCAGCAAGTGAATTAATTGTACTCGATGTAACTCATATAACATTATCCCTTTCCTTTTTGGAATTAGTGCTGTTCTTGCAGAGTCAAAAGTATCTTTCTAAAACAATTGCGATTGTTCGTCAGTTTGATTTGGCTCTTTTCTCTACACCAAAGGATGTCTTGAACTATATTAATTCTTATGATGAAGGGGAGCGTCAGGCTAATTTGGAACAGAGTTTTCGAATTTTATTCCAATTAAATCAATATGTCTTACCAGTCTTATATATTTTTCTTTTTATCGTTTCTTTATTGATAGGAGAGATTCAGTTACTAGCTTTCTTTCTTGTAGGAGCTATCCATATTTATATCAATGTGATGCAGTTACCTATGGTAAAACGCTATTTTAAATAGGAGAACTTTATGAAACTACTTAAAAATCTTGGCTGGTATCTTCTAGTCCTTCTATCCTTTTTCTTTATCTATAGCTTCATTCAGGGGTTGGCGACTGCTTCTCTTGCCTTAGGCGCTTCACCCTATGCTGTTACCTTACTCTATGTGGCCTTGGCTGGAGTTTATGTGTATGGCATTTACAAATGGTACCAGAAAGGTCCTGTCCATACTGAGAAGAGTATCTTCAACCGATTTATTTGGCTTCCTGCCTTGGTTTGGTTCTTATCTCTTGTCGTTCAATTTTTCTTGCCAGATGATCCTTCAGTAAATCAACAAATAGCGACAGACTTGACCTTGTCTCAACCACTCTTCTCCTTCTTTGCGGTCGTTATTTTTGCTCCTTTGATAGAAGAGCTTATCTTTAGAGGAATGTTGGCGCGCTATCTCTTTCCTAAGCAGGACAATAGTAAACAAACTCTGATTTTTCTTCTGGTATCCAGTGTTCTGTTTGCCTTGATTCATTTCCCAGGTGATGTGCAACAATTTTTTGTCTATTTTAGCCTTGGTTTTAGTTTGGGCTTGGCTTATATTAGCAGAAAAGGTCTGGTCTACAGTATTTCTCTCCACGCTTTGAATAATTTAGTCGGCTTTTTGATGATACTCATGCTATAATAGAGTCAGGAGGTCACATGAAACGAGTAATTTTATTAGCAGTGATTCAAGCAGTTGTTCTATTTTTCATCATTGGGGCGCTAGCTTATGCCTTTAAGGGCGATTTCTTCTACAACTATCTAGCAGTTGTCTTTGCCCCTATTGCAGGTGTCTTGCGCTTTGGGACAGCTTATACAACAGAAATTGTCTTGCCTCGAAAGGCAGCTGAAATTGCTGAAAAGCGTAAAGCAGGCAAAAATTCAAAATAAAAGAGTCCGGTGAAGTTCATCGGATTTTTGTTTTGGCGTTAATTTTTAGGTCCTTCACTTGATTTTTAAAGACTGACAAACTTTTCTGATGATTTTCATGAAGAGCCTGCGCTTTTATGGTAAAATAGTAACAGAATAAAAGAGGAGAGAAACAATGAAACGTAGTATGTATGCTGGTCGTGTTCGTGAGGAACACATCGGACAAGAAATGACCTTGAAAGGATGGGTTGGCCGTCGTCGTGACCTTGGTGGTTTGATCTTTATCGACCTTCGTGACCGTGAAGGAATCATGCAGTTGGTTATCAACCCTGAAAAAGTATCTGCAGAGGTTATGGCAACAGCTGAAAGCCTTCGTAGCGAATTTGTTATCGAGGTGACTGGACAGGTCGCTGCGCGTGAGCAAGCTAATGATAAGTTGCCAACTGGTGCAGTTGAGTTAAACGTGACAGCTTTGACAGTTCTTAATACAGCTAAGACAACCCCATTTGAGATTAAGGATGGGATTGAGGCCAACGACGATACGCGTTTGCGTTACCGTTACCTTGACCTTCGTCGTCCAGAAATGTTGGAAAACCTCAAGCTTCGTGCCAAGGTGACTCACTCTATCCGCAACTACTTGGATGAGTTGGAGTTTATCGACGTGGAGACACCATTCCTTTCTAAGTCAACGCCTGAAGGGGCGCGTGATTATTTGGTGCCGTCTCGTGTCAATAAAGGGCATTTCTATGCTCTTCCTCAAAGTCCACAAATCACTAAGCAGCTCTTGATGAATGCTGGTTTTGACCGTTATTACCAAATCGTTAAATGTTTCCGTGATGAGGACTTGCGTGGAGACCGCCAGCCTGAGTTTACCCAGGTTGACTTGGAAACGTCCTTCCTTACTGAGCAAGAAATCCAAGATATCACAGAAGGCTTGATTGCGCGCGTGATGAAAGAAACCAAAGGTATCGAAGTAACGTTGCCATTCCCTCGTATGAAATACGATGATGCCATGGCTCTTTACGGTTCTGACAAGCCAGATACCCGTTTTGACATGTTGCTTCAGGACTTGACAGAAGTGGTCAAAGGTGTTGACTTCAAAGTCTTTTCAGAAGCACCTGCTGTAAAAGCAATTGTAGTCAAAGGCGCAGCGGACAACTACTCACGTAAAGACATCGACAAGATGACAGAAGTAGCCAAACAGTATGGTGCCAAAGGTCTTGCTTGGGTCAAGGTGGTTGATGGAGAATTAAACGGACCAGTTGCTAAGTTTTTGACTGGCATCCAAGCAGAATTGACAAGTGCGCTTGCTCTTGAAAATAAGGACTTGGTTCTCTTTGTGGCGGATACGCTTGAGGTGGCCAATGCAACGCTCGGTGCCCTTCGTGGACGTATTGCCAAAGAGCTTGGCTTGATTGATAACGATAAATTCAACTTCCTTTGGGTGGTTGACTGGCCAATGTTTGAATGGTCTGAAGAAGAAGGCCGTTACATGAGCGCCCACCATCCATTTACCCTTCCACAGGAAGAAACAGCTCACGAATTAGAAGGTGATTTGGCTAAGGTTCGTGCCATTGCTTACGATATCGTCTTGAACGGTTATGAGCTTGGTGGTGGTAGCCTTCGTATCAACCAAAAAGACCTTCAAGAACGCATGTTCAAGGCTCTTGGTTTCTCAGCCGAAGAAGCAAATGACCAGTTTGGCTTCCTTCTTGAAGCCATGGACTATGGTTTCCCACCACACGGTGGCTTGGCTATCGGGCTTGACCGATTTGTCATGCTCTTAGCAGGAGAAGAAAATATCCGTGAAGTCATCGCCTTTCCTAAGAATAACAAGGCAACTGACCCAATGACACAAGCTCCTTCAACAGTAGCTCTCAAACAACTAGAGGAACTCAGCTTACAAGTAGAAGAAGATGAAACAAGCAAAACGAATTAAGCGGTGGCGCTATTATCTGCGCCGCTTTGCTCATCAGATAAAAATTTTACGTGTCTTACAAAGCATCTCTCGCGAAAAATATGATGAGAAGATTTCGGCCTCTCTGGTCTATGGATTTTTATCAGCAGTAGCGGTCAATTTCTTTTTCCAACCAGGGCATGTGTATTCGAGTGGTGCGACAGGTCTGGCACAGATTATCTCTGCCTTGAGTAATCACTGGTTTGGTTTTCATATTCCGATTTCGCTAACCTTCTACGCCATTAATTTTCCTTTGATGGTCTTGGCTTGGTATCAGATTGGGCATAAGTTCACCGTCTTTACTTTTATCACGGTATCCATGAGTTCCTTCTTTATCCAGTTTGTCCCTGTGGCGACCTTGACGGAGGATCCCATTATCAATGCCCTTTTTGGGGGTGTTGTCATGGGCTTGGGGATTGGTTTTGCTCTTCGCAACAATATCTCCAGTGGTGGGACGGATATCGTCAGCCTGACCATTCGCAAGAAAACGGGTAAGAATGTTGGTAGTATTTCTTTCTTGGTAAATGGGACCATCATGCTGATAGCTGGTTTGACCTTTGGTTGGAAATACGCTCTCTACTCTATGATTACCATCTTTGTCTCTAGCCGTGTGACAGATGCGGTCTTTACCAAGCAAAAACGGATGCAGGCCATGATTGTAACCAATCATCCAGAGAAGGTAATTGAAAAAATCCATAAAAAATTGCACCGCGGAGCAACCATGATCCACGATGCAGAAGGAACCTATAATCACGAGAGAAAGGCAGTTTTAATTACTGTCATTACACGTGCAGAGTTTAATGAATTTAAACAGATTATGAAACAGGTGGATCCAAGTGCCTTTGTCTCTGTATCGGAGAATGTCCATATTTTGGGACGGTTCGTTGAAACAGATAATTAATACTCTTCGAAAATCTCTTCAAACCACGTCAGCTTTATCTGCAACCTTAAAGCTGTGCTTTGAGCAAGCTGCGGCTAGCTTCCTAGTTTGCTCTTCGATTTTCATTGAGTATAGTGACAAAAAAAACCAGCGCGAGCTGGTTTTTATTTTTCGATAATTTTGTGGGCGATTAACTGACGGTAACAAATTTGTTTATTGCTTTTAGCATCGCTGATAATCTGGAGGATAGTTTCAAAGGAAACACGACCAAGCTCCAAACTATTGATATCGACATAGGCTGCCAAGTTGAGCTTGGGATTGACTGAGTCGAAGCTGAGGACAGGGACATCCAGTTGGTGTTTCGCGATGTAATCACAGACTCCTGCAGCAAGGAGACTATCAATGGTAATAATAGCGTCAATATTTGGATCGTGTTTGAAGAGAAGTCTACTAAAGCGATAACCATTATCTTCAAGAAATTCAGTAGCAAAGTAAGTCAGATTAGTATCGAGAGGAAGTTGGTGTTGTTTTAGAGCTAGCTCGTAACCTGTCAGACGGTCTTGTGTTACGAAGAGTCGCTTAGTCCCTCCGATAAAGGCAATTCGCTTGCATCCTTTTTTGATGAAATACTCTGTCGCATCAAAACCAGCTTGGACATTGTCATTATCGACTAGAGGGATAAAGGGTGAAATAGATTTCCCTAGGATGAGGAAGGGAAACTGCTCATCAGCGACCAGTTTGACCAAGGGGTCATTCTCTTCGGCATAAAGGAAAATGAGACCATCGACACGTTTACCGTAAACCATTTGAGAAATAGCTTTAAGGCGCTCTTTTTCATCTTTACCTGTTGCAATCTGAATAGCGTAGTGGTTTTCAGAAGCAACTTGGGCGATACCACGGAGGACAGATGGGAAGAAAGGATTTTGATAGAAGGCGTCTGAGTCGTCAGGAAGGACCAAGCCGATAACTTGGGTATAACTGCTTACCAAACTACGAGCGTTGAGGTTGGGGTGGTAATTGAGCTCCTTCATAGCCTTGCGAACGCGTTTTTTTGTTTCGTCGCTAATGGTTGATTTATTTTGAATAACACGGGTTACGGTTGAAGGCGAAACACCAGCAGCCTTGGCCACGTCTTTAATCGTAACGGGCATAAAAATCTCCTATTTATGGTAATCTGGATCACGGAAATGCGTTTTATAAAAGATAGTGACCAGATACAGAACAAAAAGAATGTTTTGTACAGTAATGAGAGTTGTCATATTTTGGCCAAATAGTCCCAAAATAAGCGTAATCAGAGTTGGTAATCCTAAACAATTCAAGATAAAATGGTAGCACTCTTTAAAGGTCCTAAATGAAAAGAGGCGTGATTTCTTAGTGATATAAAGGAGAAGACTAGCCCCTAGAGAGACGATAAAGAAATTCAAACCAAAGAGGAAGCTTGCACCGAGAACTAGGAAGAGACTGATATAGACACGATTCTGCTGGTACCAGTCTTTAGAAATTGCTTGGGTCAAGCTATCTTTACTTTTGAAACTCTCAGTCTCAATCGCCCGGTAAGAGATACGGGTCAATTCCTTGCTTTCCTTGCTGATGACGAGCTCATTCGTATCGAAATGCAGTTGCAAGTCCTTAGGTAATTCCTTGCTTTGACTTGGACCGATCACAATAGAAGGCTCTTGACTAGCTGTTCCAGTATAAGTTAATTTGCCATCAACAATTGTAGCGTGTTCAGAGAGATCCTGTACAACCTTATCTGTCAATGGTTCATAGACATTATCGATAAAGGTTTCTAGCGGATAAGTCTCCTGCGAGCTGTTTTGGATGGCAATAGGTACCATAGATAAGCTGATAAGGAAGATACTGGTAAAGAGAAGCTGAAACCAGTTGAGCCCGAAACGTTTGGACAGGGGCTTACGAAATCCCCAAATACTTGAAAAATAGGAAAATGGATATGGAAGCATAGGTATCTTTCTAAAAGGTGTTTTCTATATGAGTATTATTATATAGAGAAATGTGCTTTATTTCAAGTCTAGGAGAAAAATTGCTTGTTACAAGGATGTTATTTACAGTAACAATCGCTAATACTCAATGAAAATCAAAGAGCAAACTAGGAAGCTAGCCGCAGGTTGCTCAAAACACTGTTTTGAGGTTGTGGATAGAACTGACGAAGTTAGTAACCGTACTACGGCAAGATAAAGCTGACGTGGTTTGAAGAGATTTCCGAAGAGTATAAAATGAAAAAGGGTGGCGGGGATATATTATCCCTTGTCGCCACCACTTGTAAGTCCTGAAACAAAGTTCTTTTGTAGGAAGAAGAAGAGAATACAGATTGGAAGGGCAATGAGGATAGCACCTGCTGAGAAGTAGGCAATCTTCAAGTTTTTCACATTGCTAACGAAGGTTTGGAGACCTACGGCAACAGTAAAGTATTCTTTCTCACGAAGCAAGAAACTAGAAAGGATGTAGTCCCCGAAAGGTCCCATGAAGGCCCAGAGAGCTTGTACGGCAACCATTGGGCGAACAAGTGGAAGAACAATTTGCCAGAAGCGGCGGAAGTGTCCTGCACCGTCTAGTTTTGCAGATTCGTCTAGAGACATTGGCACTGTATCGAAGTAGCCTTTCATGAGCCAAGCATTCATTGGGATACCACCACCAACGTAGAGGAAGATGAGGAACCAGCTGTGGTTAAGGGCGTTCAACATAAGTGCCATAACGAAGAAGGCTGTCAAAGCGGCCATGGTTGGCACCATTTGGATAATCAAGAAGAAGACCAAACTTTGTTTACGAGCCAAGAAGTTGTAACGGCTGTAAGCATAACCAGCAAGTACGATGATACTTGTTTGAACAACCATAGTAATTAAGGCGATAATCAAAGTGTTGAGGTACCAAGTACCGTACAAGGTTTCAGTGAAGAGGCCTTTAAAGTTATCAAAATTGAGGTCGATATTAGTATCTAGTTTAAAGGCTGAGACGTTACCTGCTTTAAAGGCTGACATGATGGTAATCAAAAGTGGATAGATAATTACGATTGATAGGCCAATTAAGTAGAGGTAAGTAAGGGTTTGAGTCAGTCTACGTTTGAGTTTAATTGAGTTATTCATCTTAGACATCCTCCATATCAAATGCGTGTAGTTTCTTGAATGCGATCATAGAGATTGAGATGACAATGATAGAGATAATCAAGGTAACAGCTGCCGCCATTGAGTATTGAGGAGATGTACCTGTTGTCAAACGGTAGATCCATGAGATCAAGATATCGGTTGAACCAGCTCCACCTCCGACACTACCAGGTCCTCCACCATTGAAGAGGTACATGATAGAGAAGTTATTAAAGTTGAAGGTGTATTGGCTAATCAAAGTAGGTGCTGCAACAGCCAAGATCATTGGGAAAGTGATGTTGCGGAATTTTTGCCAAGCATTAGCACCGTCAATATAAGCTGCTTCGTAAAGGTCGTTAGGAATAGATTGTAAGATACCTAAAGTCAAAACGTAGATGTATGGGAATCCAAGCCAACCTTGCATCATAATCAAAGCAACCTTAGTCCAAGTAGGGTCTGTTTTCCAAGGAATAAGAGCACCATCAAGGAAAGGAAGGAATTTAGCAAAGATCGGCAAGACTTGAGTGTTGATAGCACCGACACTATCATTAAACATGTTTGAGAATGTCAAGATAGTTATGAAGGCTGGGACAGCCCAAGGAAGAAGGAAAATAACACCAAAGATACGTTTTCCTTTGATAAATGGCTGGTTAGCAATGATAGCTGTGAAGATACCAATCACGATCTGTAAAGTTGAGGCAGATAAAGCCCAAATGATAGTCCAAGAAAGAACAGAACCGAAGGCAGAACGGAAGGTACTCAAGCTCCAAATGTTTGTAAAGTTTGTCAAACCAACCCAGTCCAACAATTTGTTTGGTGGCAAGTGTTGGAAGTCGTAGTTGGTAAAGGCGATCATCAAGGTTACGATAACTGGGAAGATAATCGCAAAAGTCATGGCAATGTAAGATGGAATGATCAAGAGGTAAGGGAAACCATTCTCATAGATTCCTTTGACCATTTCTTTAAAGGTAAGTGCTACTGGAATACCATTATTAATGTGTTTGGCAGTTGTATGTGCATCTTTGATATTTGCGAAATAAAAGAGTACATAAACGACTACAAAGATTAAATGGAAGGCACCACGAATCAGCATGAAGAGGGAATTATCACGACCTGGTTTATCACCAAGAGTGATGAGATTACTCAATTCAGGGGCTGCAAGTGCTAGGAAATAGAGGACAAATACAAGGGTTACACCAAGGAAGATAAAACCTTTGGCCTTTTGTTTATTGTAAATCTGTCCTAACCCAGGAATGATAGACAGCAGGGCTGCTTTACTAGGTTGTTGCTTTTCCATAATAACTCCTTTCATAGGATACTGGTTTCTAATTAAAACCTAAACTATATATGTTTTTTATTGATAAATTCAAAGGGGGATTTGAATTCCACCCCCCTTGAACAAATTTTTTATTCACCAAATTTTTGTTTGATTGTTTCTTTGATCAATGTTACAGCATCGTTAGCAGCTGTTTTAGCATCTTTCTTACCACTTACAGCTTCAAACAACATTGTTTTAGCTGGGTCCCAAACAGCTGACATTTGAGAGATGTTTGGCATTGGTTGAGCGTTCTTGAACTGTTTGATAACAGCTGTTGTCAACTCATCGTTTTTACCTTCAGCGTATGAACGAGCTTCAGTGTTAGCTGGGATTTCGTTAGTTGTATCGTAGAAGGCTTTTTGTTCTTCAGTTGAAACAAGGAAGTCTACAAATTTTTGAGCAGCTTCAAGGTTCTTAGTGCTTGATGGGATGATCCAAGCTTTACCACCACCGAATGCTGCGTAGTCTTTTCCGTTTGGAAGAGTTGGGATAGTTGCAACACCGTAGTTTACTTTAGCGTCTTTGAAGGCTTTAGCTTTCCAAGGTCCATCGATGATAGCAGCTGTTTTACCTTCTTGGAATTGAGTTTGGATTAGGTTTCCAGCTCCTTCAGTATCTTGCATACCTTTAGGCCATTTTTCATACCAAGATTTAGCGTACTCAATACCTTTGATAGCGCCGTCGTTGGCAAGACCGATATCTTTAGCGTCTTTACCGTTTTGTCCGAATACGTAACCGCCGTTACCAGCAAGAAGTCCGTATGCAAAGTAGAAGTTTGTCCAGTCAGCTAGGAAAGCAGAAGTTTTTCCATCTTCTCCAGCGAATGCGTATTTGCTATCTTTAGCAAGGTTTTCCAAGTCAGCAAATGTTTTTGGAGCTTCTTTTACCAAGTCTTTGTTGTAGTACATAACAAGTGACTCGATAACGGCAGGAGCACCGTAAACTTTACCGTCAGCAGCTGTTACAAGAGATTTAGTTTTATCATCTGTTTTAGCGCCGTCGCTCAATTTAACTTCTGAAAGTTGTCCGTCAGTACCAAGGCTACCTACACGGTCGTATGGTGCCATCATAACGTCAGCAGCTTTACCAGATTGGTTATCTAGAGAAAGGTTGTCAAGACCACCCATTTGGTCTCCGGTTTTGATAGTCACTTTTACGCCAGCTTCTTTTTCGTAAGCTTTTGCAGCTGATTCAGCAAATGCTTTATATTGATCTTCAACGTAGAAAGTGATTTCTTTCGCTTCAGATGAACCAGAATCAGCAGGCTTATCAGCAGTTTTGCTTCCGCAAGCTACCAAAAGCAAGCTAGCAAGTGTAACAGTTCCAAGCACAGCAGCGCTTTTCATGAATTTAGATGACATAGTGTATTCCTCCTAAAGAATAACAAATTTTATAATGAGGAAACGCAAACGTTTTCCTTTATGGGACTAGTATAGCACAAATAGAAAACGGTTGCAAGTGTTTTTTGTAAAAATTTTAAAAAAATTTCACGGGAATGGTAAGCGTTTTATTTGTCTATAATAGAAGAAAAGTCGGAAAATATATTTTCATGATTTTACTGAAATTATTTAGGGAAACGATTGCCTAGATTTTGAACAAAAAATAAATTGATCTAGACCAAAAGTAGGCTAAGTTGAGCCTTCTATTTGTAGTTGAAGAAGATTTTGTAAATAGAAAAGGAAAATGTATATGTATACATAAATAAGGACAAGTTTTTTTAAAAAATAATCAAAAAGTTTTTTTAAAACCGCTTGCAATTATTCCAAAAATGAAGTATACTTATATTAACGCAAACGTTTGCGCCCAAAAATGAAAAATTAAACTACAAATACACGAGGTGTTGTTTATGAAAAAACGTCAAAGTGGTGTGTTGATGCACATCTCTTCTCTCCCAGGAGCCTACGGAATCGGATCATTTGGTCAAAGTGCTTACGACTTCGTTGATTTCTTGGTTCGCACGAAACAACGTTACTGGCAAATCCTTCCATTAGGAACAACTAGTTACGGAGATTCTCCTTACCAATCTTTCTCAGCCTTCGCAGGGAACACTCATTTTATCGATTTGGATATCTTGGTGGAGCAAGGCTTGTTGCAAGCAAGTGACCTTGAAGGAGTTGACTTTGGTAGCGATGCGTCTGAAGTTGACTATGCTAAAATCTACTATGCACGTCGTCCTCTTTTAGAAAAAGCGGTGAAACGTTTCTTTGAAGTCGGAGATATTAAAGATTTTGAGAAATTTGCTCAAGACAACCAATCATGTCTTGAGCTCTTTGCAGAGTATATGGCTATCAAAGAGCATTTCGAAAATCTTGCTTGGACTGAATGGCCAGATGCTGATGCTCGTGCTCGTAAAGCTTCAGCGCTTGAAAGCTACCGTGAGCAATTGGCAGACAAGTTGGTTTACCACCGTGTGACTCAATACTTCTTCTTCCAACAATGGTTGAAATTGAAAGCTTACGCTAACGACAACCACATCGAAATCGTTGGAGACATGCCAATTTACGTAGCGGAAGATTCAAGCGATATGTGGGCAAATCCACATCTCTTCAAGACAGATGTCAACGGTAAGGCGACTTGCATCGCAGGATGCCCACCAGATGAGTTTTCTGCAACTGGTCAGCTTTGGGGTAACCCAATCTATGACTGGGAAGCAATGGACAAAGACGGCTACAAATGGTGGATTGAACGCTTGCGTGAAAGCTTCAAAATCTACGACATCGTTCGTATTGACCACTTCCGTGGTTTCGAATCTTACTGGGAAATCCCTGCTGGTTCCGATACAGCAGCACCTGGTGAATGGGTCAAAGGTCCTGGCTACAAGCTTTTTGCAGCCGTTAAGGAAGAACTTGGTGAGTTAAACATCATCGCAGAAGACCTTGGTTTCATGACAGACGAAGTTATCGAATTGCGTGAACGTACGGGCTTCCCAGGAATGAAGATTCTTCAATTTGCATTCAACCCAGAAGACGAAAGCATCGATAGCCCACACTTGGCACCTGCTAACTCAGTTATGTACACAGGAACACACGATAACAATACGGTCCTTGGTTGGTACCGTAACGAGATCGATGATGCGACTCGTGAATACATGGCTCGCTACACGAACCGTAAAGAATACGAAACAGTGCCACATGCTATGCTTCGTACAGTCTTTTCATCAGTTAGCTTCATGGCAATTGCAACTATGCAAGATTTGCTAGAATTGGATGAGGTAGCTCGTATGAACTTCCCATCTACCCTTGGTGGAAACTGGTCTTGGCGTATGACTGAAGATCAATTGACACCAGCTGTCGAGGAAGGCTTGCTTGACTTGACAACAATCTATCGCCGAATCAATGAAAATTTGGTAGAATTAAAGAAATAATACAATATCAGGAGACACCTTAAACATGTTATCACTACAAGAATTTGTACAAAATCGTTACAATAAGACCATTGCAGAATGTAGCAATGAAGAGCTTTACCTGGCTCTTCTTAACTACAGCAAGCTTGCAAGCAGTCAAAAACCAGTTAACACTGGTAAGAAAAAAGTTTACTACATCTCAGCTGAGTTCTTGATTGGTAAGCTCTTGTCAAACAATTTGATCAACCTTGGTCTTTACGACGATGTCAAAAAAGAACTTGCAGCTGCAGGTAAAGACTTGATCGAAGTTGAAGAAGTTGAACTGGAACCATCTCTTGGTAATGGTGGTTTGGGACGTTTGGCTGCCTGCTTTATCGACTCAATTGCTACTCTTGGTTTGAACGGTGACGGTGTTGGTCTTAACTACCACTACGGTCTTTTCCAACAAGTTCTTAAAAACAACCAACAAGAAACAATTCCAAACGCATGGTTGACAGAGCAAAACTGGTTGGTTCGCTCAAGCCGTAGCTACCAAGTGCCATTTGCTCACTTCACATTGACATCAACTCTTTACGATATCGATGTACCTGGTTACAAGACAGAAACTAAGAACCGCTTGCGTTTGTTTGACTTGGATTCAGTTGATTCTTCAATCATTAAAGACGGTATCAACTTTGACAAGACAGATATCGCTCGCAACTTGACTCTCTTCCTTTACCCAGATGATAGTGACCGTCAAGGTGAATTGCTCCGTATCTTCCAACAATACTTCATGGTTTCAAACGGTGCGCAATTGATCATCGACGAAGCAATCGAAAAAGGAAGCAACTTGCATGACCTTGCTGACTACGCAGTTGTCCAAATCAACGATACTCACCCATCAATGGTTATCCCTGAATTGATCCGTCTTTTGACTGCTCGTGGTATCGAGCTTGACGAAGCAATCTCAATCGTTCGTAGCATGACTGCCTACACTAACCACACAATCCTTGCTGAAGCTCTTGAAAAATGGCCTCTTGAATTCTTGCAAGAAGTGGTTCCTCATTTGGTACCAATCATCGAAGAATTGGACCGTCGTGTGAAAGCAGAGTACAAAGATCCAGCTGTTCAAATTATCGACGAGAGTGGACGTGTTCACATGGCCCACATGGATATCCACTACGGATACAGTGTTAACGGTGTAGCAGCACTCCACACTGAAATCTTGAAGAACTCTGAGTTGAAAGCCTTCTACGACCTTTACCCAGAAAAATTCAACAACAAAACAAACGGTATCACTTTCCGTCGTTGGCTCATGCATGCCAACCCAAGATTGTCTCACTACTTGGATGAGATTATTGGAGAAGGTTGGCACCATGAAGCAGATGAGCTTGAAAAACTCTTGTCTTATGAAGATAAAGCAGCTGTCAAAGAAAAATTGGAAAGCATCAAGGCTCACAACAAACGTAAATTGGCTCGTCACTTGAAAGAACATCAAGGTGTGGAAATCAATACAAACTCTATCTTTGATATCCAAATCAAACGTCTTCACGAGTACAAACGCCAACAAATGAACGCTTTGTACGTGATCCACAAATACCTTGACATCAAAGCTGGTAACATCCCTGCTCGCCCAATCACAATCTTCTTTGGTGGTAAAGCAGCTCCAGCCTACACAATCGCTCAAGACATTATCCACTTGATCCTTTGTATGTCAGAAGTTATTGCTAACGATCCAGCAGTAGCTCCGCACTTGCAAGTTGTTATGGTTGAAAACTACAACGTTACTGCAGCAAGCTTCCTTATCCCAGCATGTGATATCTCAGAACAAATCTCACTTGCTTCTAAAGAAGCTTCAGGTACTGGTAACATGAAATTCATGTTGAACGGAGCTTTGACTCTTGGTACTATGGACGGTGCTAACGTGGAAATCGCTGAGTTGGTTGGTGACGAAAACATCTACATCTTTGGTGAAGATTCAGAAACTGTTATCGACCTTTACGATAGAGCAGCATATAAATCAAGTGAATTCTACGCTCGTGAAGCTATCAAACCATTGGTTGACTTCATCGTTAGCGATGCAGTTCTTGCAGCTGGAAACAAAGAACGCCTAGAACGTCTTTACAATGAATTGATCAACAAAGACTGGTTCATGACTCTTCTTGACTTGGAAGACTACATCAAGGTTAAAGAACAAATGTTGGCTGACTACGAAGACCGTGACGCATGGTTGGATAAAGTCATCGTTAACATTTCTAAAGCAGGATTCTTCTCATCTGACCGTACAATCGCTCAGTACAACGAAGATATCTGGCACTTGAACTAAGCTACAAGTTTATACTAATACATTTTGTAAAAAAGCGAGTTTCGATTGAAATTCGCTTTTTTGAATGATGTGGATTTGGGTCAATTTTGTCTAAAAATAGAGAAATCCTAGATACAGTGAACGCATAACACTTTCTTTCGACCTTATGCTTCTTTGCAGTTGTTCACCTCATATTTCTTGCATCCGTTTATATCAAGTATTATAATATAATTGTAGGAAAGAAGGTGTTTTTATGTGGAAAAAATATTTTTCAAAATATAAATGGGCTGATTTATTTTGGATTTTATTTGTTATTTTGACCTGCCTCTATATAGGTAACCATGATTTGTTTCCTCTCAATCATCAAGAAATCTCTTTTCGTGGTAGCGTTTGGGGTCTGGTACTGGCCTTATTTCACTTGCTATTTATTGATAAGTTTGTTATCTCGAATCGAAAATAAATATTAGAACTATGCCTGACTGGCTACTTTTATGATTTATTTTGGAGGAAGATTTTGTCTCTATTATTTATTATTTTAAATTTGTTTATCTTGTACAAGATTTATTCTTTGAGACGGGAGAAATCGAAATACTTGATTTATACGGCCTATATCATATTTGGGGTAAATGTACTATATGGTATTCAATGGTTATTAAAAGAACTGATTTCAACTATTTCCCCTTAATGTGTATGGAAATTATAACAAAACGCATAAGATTAAGGTTTTTGTGAGCACCTGTTCTTATGCGTTTTTGTAATATTGAAGATTTTCGGTAAGTTTTATACCTTTGGGAAGTCTAGTTTAGAATGCTTTCCCAACCAGAATCTCAGCCTCAATAGTAATCTCTGTCAGTTGGCTCCAGTCAATTTTGGTCTGGTCAACGTGAAAGAGGAGAGGAGTCATACTGAGCAGGGCTTGAAGCTGCTTTGTTGTGATAGTCTTAGTCAGAGAGGCAGTTTTGCTGGATAAGATAGTGAAGTTGTTTTGGAAATGATTTTTGATATCTTGGTTGGAATAGTCCTTGTTTGTCAGCTGGTTTTGTACCTTCTGACGGATTTCCTTGAGGTGATTTTCAGTTGGAATAACCTTTATCAAGATGCCGTCTTTGGATAAAACGCGACGAAATTCTCCATAGTTGGCAGGGGAAAAGATATCTAGTAGGATATCCATGCTGGCGTCTTTTATAGGGAGGCGAGCCAGGTCGCCAACGAACCAATTGACTGCCCAGTTGGGTTCGCTCTTGGCAGCGATTTGGACGGAATCTTTGGAAATATCAAAGGCATAGAAAGTTTTTTCAGAGTGAGTTTCTTGGAGTTTGCGAGAGTAGAAACCTTCGCCACAACCAATATCCAAGATTGTTGTGGTAGTTTTTGAGCTTGCAAGCAAGTCAGATACAGCATCTAAGATAGCTTGGTAAAAGCCAGCTTCTAGGATTTGTTGACGGTTTTGAAAATTTTCCTTGTCGTAGTTAGCAGATTGCTTGATTTGAGGTACCAGATTGACATAGCCGAATTTCGCCAAGTCAAAAGAATGGCGATTGTTACATTTGAGACTGTTCTCTAGCAGAGTCAGATTTTCTTGACAGATAGGACAGGCAAAGGCAGTCGCAGAAGCAAAACGCTGAAGTTTGGGTTTGAGATTTGTATTCATAGTTTAAGTGTATCAAAAGAGGCAAATGAAAGCAACTTTAGGAATAAGTAGATGGGAGATTCAGTGGAAATAAAACTAATTCTCCAATTTATGGAATAAAATTGCTTTTATATCTAAATTGCTATATAATAATGATAAGGAGGAAATAAGTATGTTAAAAGAAGTACTAACCGTTGCAAAAGTTGCGAAAAAATCATCACTCTTTTTGGGTGGTGTCGCATTTGGTACCCTTGGTTTGAAAATCTTAGCAAGTAAGGAAGCTAAAAAAGGTTATTCTAAAGCTTTGGCTAAGGCTTACAAGTTGAAAGACGAGCTAGATGCATCTGTTTCTGTCGTGAAGCAACATGGAGACGATGTCTTGCAAGATGCCAAATATTTGTACGAGCAAGAGAAAAAAGAAGAGCAATTAGATAGCCTTATAGGAGAATAATATGTCTTTTAAAGTGCTACATAGAGGATACCAACATATCCGCCTATCATCTTCTTTTTCACTTACCTTGGATATTCAAGACTATCTTCGTTCCTTGGCGAGAGATGAAAAGGGGATTGAGTCTATCCAGTTTTACATGGATCAACAGCACTTTACTCTACGTATAAAAGAAGGCTTCTCTGTATTAGACAATGCAGAAGCCTTTTTAAAAAGAATTGATAAAGGGAAAGTTTCTGAGTTGATGACTCTTCCTGTTCGTAGAGAAGAGAGTGCCTATTCTATCGTTTCAGGTGCAGCGATTAAGCGTGTGCTTTTTCGTAGTCTTGTGCCGTATCCTATTCGCTATATATGGACTTGTTATCAGGCTTTTGGCTATGTTAAAGAAGCCTATCAAACACTAGCGCGTAAGGAACTAACGATGGAAGTCTTGGACTGTTCGGCTATTTTATTGTCTTTGTTTATGAACCAATCCAAGACTGCCAGCAACATCATGTTTATGCTTGATTTGGGGAATCATTTAGACCAGTGGTCCTTGAAAAAAACTGCAACAGATTTAGAACAAAGCCTTCTTGCAAAAGAAAGCGATGTATTTTTGGTACAGGGCGATACGGTCGTTAGTATCAAGAGTTCCGATGTTCAAATAGGAGATGTCTTGGTCCTATCTCAAGGAAATGAAATTCTGTTTGATGGACAAGTAGTTTCAGGTTTAGGTATGGTCAACGAAAGTTCCTTGACGGGAGAGAGTTTTCCAGTTGAAAAAAGAGAGTCTGATTTGGTTTGTGCAAACACAGTCTTGGAGACTGGGGAGCTACGCATTCGTGTAACCGATAATCAGATGAACAGCCGTATTTTACAACTGATTGAGTTGATGAAGAAATCTGAAGAAAATAAGAAAACGAAACAACGCTATTTCATCAAGATGGCGGACAAGGTCGTCAAATATAATTTCTTGGGGGCTGGTCTGACTTACTTATTAACAGGTTCTTTTTCTAAGGCTATTTCATTCCTATTGGTTGATTTCTCCTGCGCTTTGAAAATCTCTACTCCTGTAGCTTATTTGACAGCTATCAAGGAGGGGTTGAACCGTGAAATGGTGATTAAGGATGGAGATGTTCTAGAGAAATATCTGGAAGTTGATACTTTCTTGTTTGATAAGACGGGAACAATCACAACTAGTTATCCTATAGTTGAAAAGGTGTTACCTTTTGGGGACTATAGTGAGGCAGATATTCTCAGAATCAGTGCCTGTCTTGAGGAACACATTTATCATCCTATTGCTAATGCTATCGTCAAGCAAGCTGAGATAGAGGGGATTGAACATGAGGAAATGCATGGGAAACTCCAATATATCGCAAGCAAGGGGATCAAATCTCATATAGATGGGCAACCAGTTCTTATTGGGAATTATGTCTTGATGCAGGATGAGCAGATTCATATCAGTTCAGAACAAAATGCTTTAATTGAAGAGTACAAGAGTCACTATAATCTCTTATTCTTGGCTTATCAGAATGAATTGATTGGAATGTTCTGCATTCATACTCCTTTGAGAAAAGAAGCCAAAGCAGCCTTGGAGAAACTTAAGGCACAAGGGAAAAAATTGATTCTGGCAACAGGGGACACCTTGGTTAGAACAGAGGAATTAGTCAAAGATTTGCCCTTTGATCAGGTCTATACAGACTTGAAACCTGATGGGAAATTTGAGTTAGTAGAGGAACTGCAGAAAGCAGGTCACACTATTTTGATGGTTGGAGATGGATTGAATGACTCAGCGGCTCTAACCCTATCAGATATCGGTGTGGTGATGAATGAGAGTGCAGATATTTCTAAGCAGATGAGCGATATCTTATTGTTAGATAATCGCTTGGATTTCTTCCAAGAGTTGGATTGGCTATCATCATCTTTGCAAACCCTCATCAAGAAGAATATTCAAGATACCGTTGTCGTAAATAGTAGCTTGATTGGCTTTGGCTTATTTAATTGGCTCAGTCCTTCAAATCTCTCTATCTTACATAATCTAACAACCTTGCGCATTGTACTGCGTAGCCTGTCTATTAAAAATAGATAGATGAGAGTTATTAACAGCAAAAAGGAGTTACCTTTCTCGAGGATAACTCCTTTGTTTATAGATAAATGTTGAATAGTTTAGTAAGTCAATACAAAATATTTTTTCTTCCCACGACGGATAACAGTCAGTTCGTTCTCTAACTTATCAGCGTCACTCAAGACATAATCAAGGTCTTGGATACGGTCGCCATTTACGTAGATAGCTCCATTTTGGACATCTTCACGGGCTTGGCGTTTTGAGTTAACCACACCAGATGACACGAGTAGTTCCACGATATTATGGTTTTCGTCTGCTTGAACTTGGTAGTTTGGTACTCCACGAAGTCCTTGTTTGAGCTCTTTAACAGAAAGATTTTTGATGTTTCCTGCAAAGAGTTGCTCAGTGATGTTGAGGGCTTCTTTGTAGGCTTCTTCTCCGTGAACAAGTGTAACGACTTCACGAGCCAATACTTTTTGAGCCAAGCGTTCGTGTGGAGCTACTTCAAATTGTTTACGAATGTCTTCAATCTCATCAAGTGACAAGAAAGTAAAAATCTTCAAGAAGCGAACAGAGTCAGCGTCCATAACGTTCATCCAGAATTGGTACATTTCATATGGGGAAGTCTTTTCAGGATTGAGCCAGATTGCGTTTCCTTCTGATTTACCAAATTTCTTACCAGTTGCATCGGTAATCAGTGGGACAGTGATTACGTGGCCAGTTTTGTCAGCTTTACGACGAAGCAATTCGGTACCAGCTGTCATATTTCCCCACTGGTCAGAACCACCGATTTGAAGAGTGACATTGTGGTCTTGGTTAAGAACGAAGAAGTCGTACCCTTGCATGATTTGGTAGGCAAACTCAGTGTATGAAATTCCTGTTTCGATTCGTTTTTTCACAGACTCCTTGCTCATCATGTAGTTGACAGTGAAGTATTTTCCGATATCGCGGAGGAAGTCAATGAAGCTGATGCTGCCAAACCAGTCGTAGTTGTTGACCATGACAGCCTTGTTTTCGCCATTTTCAAAATCAAGAAAACGAGAAAGTTGTCCTTGGATAGACTTGACCCAGCCATCTACTGTGTCTTTTGTTTGGAGACTACGTTCAGCATCTTTGAAGGACGGATCTCCGATGAGACCTGTAGCACCGCCAACGAGCGCATAAGGTTTGTGACCTGCTAGTTGCAAGCGACGACTTGTCAAGATTGCGACAAGATGGCCTAGGTGAAGGCTGTCAGCAGTTGGATCGTAGCCAGTATAATAAGAAACTTGACCTTCTTCTAGGGCTCTACGCAAAGCTTCTTCATCAGTCGTTTGAAAAATCAAACCACGCTCTTTTAGCTCATCAAAAATGTGCATGTGTCTTTTCTCCTTTTTAAAAATATTGTTTCTACCTATTGTATCACAAACTTGGGCAATAGCCTAGTAGAATAGGGAAGAAAGTGGCTATTTTATTGAAAGTTTACCTTTTATGGTATAATAGTTACAGTGAGGAAATCCATGCAAAATCAATTAAATGAATTAAAACAAAAAATGCTGGAATTTTTCCAGCTAGTAAAATCAAAAATAAATCATAAAAAATCAGAGAAAGTCTCAGAAGAGAAGCAGTCGGATGGGACAGGTGGGAAAGTTCTGGCTATCCTAGGTAGCATTTTAGTTGTTATCAAGGGAATTTTGAATACTCTCTTTATTCTAGGCTTTATCGGTGGGCTTTTTGGTGCTGGTGTAGCTCTTGGTTATGGAGTTGCTTTGTTTGACAAGGCCAAGGTTCCCCAATCGGAGGACTTGGTCAAGCAGGTTAAAAATATTTCTTCCATCTCAGAAATTGTTTACGCAGATGGGAGTGTCATTGCTTCTATCGAGAGTGATTTACTGAGAACTTCTGTCTCATCTGAGGAAATATCGGACAATCTCAAAAAGGCTATCGTTGCAACTGAGGACGAACATTTTCTTGAACATAATGGGGTTGTGCCAAAAGCTGTGATTCGGGCGACTTTGGGAACCTTTGCAGGTTTGGGCTCATCTAGCGGGGGCTCGACCTTGACCCAACAGTTAATCAAACAACAAGTGGTTGGAGATGCTCCGACTTTGGCTCGTAAGGCTACAGAAATTGTTGATGCCCTTGCCTTGGAACGCAGCATGAGTAAGGATGAAATCTTGACTGCTTATCTCAATGTTGCTCCCTTTGGTCGAAATCATAAAGGGCAGAATATTGCAGGTGCCCAGCAAGCTGCTGAAGGGATTTTCGGTATCGATGCCAACAAGCTGAGTATTCCCCAAGCTGCCTTCCTAGCAGGTTTGCCACAGAGTCCGATTACTTATTCCCCTTATGAAAATACTGGAGAGTTAAAGAGTGATGAAGACTTAGAACTTGGTTTGAAGCGGGCCAAGGATGTTCTCTACAACATGTACCGTACGGGTGCTCTGACTCAGGAAGAATACGACCAGTACAAGGATTATAATCTCAAACAAGATTTCTTGCCATCAGGAACTGTCAATGCTGTTTCGAGGGATTATCTCTACTTTACAGCTATGGCTGAAGCGACAGACCGTATGTATGATTATTTAGTTCAACAGGACAATGTCTCTAGCCAAGAGTTGAGAAACGAGTCGATTCAAAAGGCCTATCATGAGCGAGCTGAGCAGGAACTAAGTAATGGCGGTTACAAAATTACTACAACGATCAATAAAAAAATCCATAACGCTATGCAAAATGCAGTTGCTAACTATGGTCATTTGGTAGATGATTCGACTGGGCAGCCTGAAGTAGGGAATGTTTTGATGGACAATAAAACGGGAGCTGTTCTAGGCTTTGTTGGTGGTCGTAATTACCAGACCAACCAAAACAATCACGCCTTCGACACCAAGCGTTCGCCAGCCTCTACAACCAAGCCTTTGTTGGCCTACGGTATTGCCATTGATCAAGGTTTGATGGGAAGCGCTAGTATCTTGTCCAATTATCCGACAAAATTCTCTAATGGAAATCCTATCATGTATGTAAATAGTCCAGGTACAGGCATGATGACCCTAGGTGAAGCCTTGAACTATTCGTGGAATATCCCAGCCTATTGGACCTATCGCATGCTTCGTGAGAAGGGTGTTGATGTCAAGGGTTACATGGAGAAAATGGGTTACGAGATTCCGGAGTACGGTATCGAAAGTCTGCCTATGGGCGGCGGTATTGAAGTCACAGTCGCCCAGCATACCAATGGTTATCAAACAATTGCCAATAACGGTGTCTACCATCAGAAACATGTGATTTCTAAGATTGAATCATCTGATGGTAGAGTAATCTATGAATTTCAAGACAAGCCAGTTCAAGTGTACTCGAAGGCAACGGCAACAATTATGCAGAGTTTGCTTCGTGAGGTGATTTCATCTCGAATCACTTCAAGTTTCCAAACGGATTTGGCTTCTATCAATTCAAGCTTAGCTCGTGCAGACTGGATTGGTAAGACTGGTACAACCAATGAAGATGAAAATATGTGGCTCATGCTGTCAACACCAAGATTGACTCTAGGTGGTTGGCTAGGGCATGATGACAACCGCCCAATGGCTAAGGGGGCTGGACATTATCGAAATGCCAAATATATGGCTTACTTGGTCAATGCTATCCAACAGGCTGAGCCTGGTGTTTGGGGCAATGAACGCTTTAATCTTGATTCTAGTGTGACCCAATCTCAGGTCCTCAGATCTACAGGACAGAAGCCAGGCAAAGTATCCGTTAATGGAAAAACAGTGGATCTTTCAGGGGCTACTGTAACGAGCTATTGGGCTAATAAGGCGGGAGCTCCTACGACTAGCTATCACTTTGCTATTGGAGGAAGTGAAGCAGATTATCAAAATGCTTGGTCAAGTATTATTGGTAGTTTCTCATCTACGCCAAGTTCAAGTAGTAGTTCTAGCAGTACATCAAGTTCATCATCTACACAACCAAATAGTAGAAGGTAGGAAAGTGGCATTGATTGCCACTTTTTTCTTTTTTCCTTTCGTGTTACAATAAAGGTATGAATCAGTATCAGAAAAAGATTGTTAAAGGAACTATTTATTCGCTCCTATCTGGCTTAATCTGGGGAATCTGTGGAATTTTAGGAGAATATTTCTTTACTCATTATCAAGTGTCCTCTGGCTGGATTACCTCTATGCGTTTGACACTGGCAGGGAGTCTTGTACTCATTTGGTCTGCAGTGCAATTAAAATCGCAAGTGCTAGATATTTGGCGAGATAAGAAAAATTACCTGCCCTTTTTAGCCTATGCTATTTTGGGGATTTTTTCAGTCCAGTATTTTTTCTACCTCTGCGTAGAATATTCTAATGCAGCGACAGCGACTATTTTACAGTTTATAAGTCCTGTCTTTATCCTCTTTTACAATCGCTTGATTTATCAAAAACGAGCGTCAAAAAGTGCTATTTTCTATGTTTTGATTGCCATGCTGGGCGTGTGCTTGATGGCGACAAAAGGCGATCTCTCTCAGTTATCTATGACGCCACTAGCCCTTATAACAGGTCTGTTGAGTGCCATGGGTGTTATGTTTAATGTTATCTTACCTCAACCTTTTGCTAAGCGCTATGGTTTTGTCCCGACGGTTGGGTGGGGGATGATTTTGGCCGGTTTATTTAGCAATGTCCTTTCGCCGGTTTACAAGCTCTCCTTTACTCCTGATATTTGGAGTATCTTGATTTGCCTCATTATCGCTTTTTTAGGGACGGCTTTTGCCTTTTTCATTTCCATGAAGGCAGTATCCTTGGTTTCTCCTTTGGTGGTTTCTGTTATCAGTGCCAGTGAACCTCTCTCTTCTGCCTTTTTGAGTGTTTTATTTTTAGGCTTGGTAGTGGATTGGTCCCTTCTTACAGCTATGGCTCTGATTATTTTACCCATGATTTTCCTATCGATAGAAGAAGCGAAAGAAAGTAAATAAAAAGTCTTTTCTTAATTCTAAAAGTGTGCTATACTAGAATAGTCAATAAAACACGGGGAGATAGTTGTGAAGAGTGTTTTTAGGTTGTATCGGTAGGGGCTTGCTTTTACCGACAGCACGTTTTATCTCACATCCCTAAAAATCATACCTAAAAACAAACAAAAAGGCTTCAAATTTGAGGCCTTTTTTGGTAGAATAGGTATCATTAAAATGAACTAGGAGGCGCTTATGACTGCTACAAAAATGAACGCTCAAGAAATTATTCAATTTATCGCCAATGCTGAAAAGAAAACCAGTGTTAAAGTAACCTTTGAGGGACAACTTGCAGCTGCTGTACCAAGCTCTGTTGTCAAACTAGGGAATGTCCTATTCGGAGATTGGAAGGACGTGGCTCCCCTTCTCGATGGTTTGGTAGAAAATCAAGACTATGTTGTTGAGCAAGACGCTCGTAATTCTGCAGTTCCTTTGCTAGATAAACGTGCTATCAACGCTCGTATCGAGCCAGGTGCGATTATCCGTGATCAGGTTGAAATTGGTGACAATGCTGTTATCATGATGGGAGCAGTTATCAATATCGGTGCTGAAATCGGTGCAGGAACCATGATTGACATGGGTGCCATCCTTGGTGGCCGTGCTATCGTTGGGAAAAACAGCCACGTTGGTGCAGGTGCAGTTTTGGCAGGTGTGATTGAGCCAGCTAGCGCAGAACCAGTCCGTGTTGGAGACAATGTTCTCATCGGTGCCAACGCAGTGGTTATCGAAGGGGTCCAAATCGGTAGTGGTTCAGTTGTCGCAGCAGGAGCTATTGTTACCCAAGATGTCCCAGAAAACGTGGTGGTGGCAGGTGTTCCAGCTCGTATTATCAAAGAGATTGATGCCCAAACCCAACAAAAAACAGCGCTAGAGGATGCGCTTCGTACCTTATAATTGTAAAAGTAATAAAGAGGCGGAACCCTTCTTCCAGCCTCTTTCTGCTATATCGGAGGATAGATAGATGTTAGATTTGATTCAGACTAGACGAGATTTGCACCAGATTCCAGAGATTGGCTTGGAGGAGTTCAAGACTCAGGCTTACCTGCTGGATGTGATTGAGAAATTGACTGTGGGCAAGGATTTTGCCCAAGTTCGTACTTGGCGGACAGGTATTTTGGTTTACTTGCAGGGAAGTCAGCCAGAGCGTACCATTGGTTGGCGAACAGATATTGATGGACTTCCTATCGTTGAACAAACAGGGCTTCCCTTCGCCTCTCAACACCAAGGTCGTATGCATGCTTGTGGCCATGATTTTCATATGACTATTGCTTTGGGCTGTCTAGAGCACGCCCTTGAGGAGCAACCAAAGAACAATCTGCTCTTTCTGTTTCAACCTGCTGAAGAAAATGAAGCTGGTGGCATGCTCATGTATGAGGATGGCGCTTTTGGAGACTGGTTACCAGATCAATTTTATGGCCTCCATGTTCGACCAGATTTGAAGGTTGGACAGATTGCGACTAATACTCATACACTCTTTGCAGGAACTTGCGAGGTGAAGATCCGTTTCAAAGGCAAAGGTGGCCACGCAGCCTTTCCACATGAAGCCAATGACGCTTTGGTGGCTGCTAGTTACTTTGTGACCCAGGTGCAGTCAGTTGTCAGCCGCAATGTCAATCCAATTGAAGGAGCGGTGGTGACCTTTGGCGTTTTTCAGGCTGGAACAACCAACAATGTTATCACAGACACAGCCTTTTTGCATGGAACTATTCGGGCTTTGACACAGGACATGAGTCTCTTGGTGCAAAAGCGGGTTAAAACAGTTGCAGAAGGGGTTGCAGCTGCATTTGATATGGAAGTCGAAGTGGAACTCAAACAAGGTGGTTACCTGCCTGTTGAGAACAATCCAGCCTTGGCGCGTGAACTGATGGACTGCTTTGAAGAAAAAGACGGAATAGAGTTGATTGATATCGAACCTGCTATGACTGGTGAGGACTTTGGTTATCTCCTTTCAAAGGTTGATGGTGTTATGTTTTGGCTAGGTATCGATAGTCCCTACGCCCTTCATCACCCTCAGATGAGTCCTAAGGAAGAAGCCTTAGCTATTGGGGTGGACGCGGTCTCTAGTTTCCTGAAAAAGAAAGCAGCAGAGTAGAGGGGTTGTCTATGAAATCGGAATTACGTAAGCAAGTCTTGCAAGAAATGAAGACTTTACCTCAAGAACAAAAACAGGCTATAGACCAAGCTTTAACCGGGCGACTTTTACACCATCCCTTTTACCAAGAAGCTAAAGTCATCGCAACTTATCTCTCTTTTCCTCATGAGTTTCAAACGCAGGAACTGATTGAGCAGGCGCTTAAGGACGGCAAGAAGGTTTTGATACCTAAAACTTATCCCAAAGGGCGCATGGACTTTGTAGTCTATGATCCGCAACAACTGGTCAAAACTTCCTTTGGCTTACTGGAACCACAGGGAGATTTGGAAGTGGTGGATGCCTCTCAGATTGATTTGATTCATGTTCCAGGGTTGGCTTTTAAGATGGAAGGCTATCGGATTGGATATGGTGGAGGTTATTATGACCGCTATCTGGAACATTTTACTGGCCATACTTTGAGTACGGTTTATCGTTATCAAATTCAGGACTTTATCCCTGAAAATCATGATATTCCTGTTCAGGAGGTTCTGATTGATGAAGGAAATCTTTGATAGACGTTATCCTGTGACGAGTTTTTTCCTCTTAGTGACGGCCTTGGTGTTTCTACTAATGCTGGTCACTGCAGGCGGAAACTTTGATAGGGCAGATACCCTATTTCGATTTGGAGCCATGTATGGCCCTGCCATTCGTCTATTTCCCGAGCAAGTTTGGCGTCTCTTCTCTGCCATTTTTGTTCATGTTGGGTGGGAGCATTTCATTGTCAATATGCTTTCTCTCTATTATCTTGGTAGGCAAGTAGAGGAAATTTTCGGATCCAAGAAGTTTTTCTTTCTCTATCTCTTATCTGGAATGATGGGCAATCTCTTTGTTTTTGTATTTAGTCCCAAATCCTTAGCAGCAGGGGCCTCTACTTCTCTCTATGGACTATTTGCTGCGATTATCATTCTTCGCTATGCAACGCGTAATCCTTATATCCAACAGCTAGGGCAATCTTATCTGACACTTTTTGTGGTTAACATTATTGGAAGTGTTCTGATTCCAGGAATCAGCCTAGCAGGCCATATCGGTGGTGCAGTTGGTGGAGCATTTCTAGCAGTTATCTTTCCAGTTCGAGGCGAAAGACGGATGTATAGCGCTAGTCAGAGACTGGTAGCGTTAGTGTTGTTCGTAGGACTCGCAGTCTTGCTTCTCTACAAGGGAATGGGGTTGTGACGACTAATATGTAAACTTGAATAAGAAAAAAGCTACTTAAAAAGTGAGTAGCTTTTAATGTGATTTGGAACCATTCGAAACAACACAGCTCTAAAACAAACAGAGAGAGGGTGTTCATTATCGGACAGTTTTGGAACCATTCGAAACAACACAGCTCTAAAACGCAGGCAATGGTGCAGGTCCATTTGTGCTAGTTTTGGAACCATTCGAAACAACACAGCTCTAAAACAACACGCTCAGAGAACCGCTTGCCTTTGAAGTTTTGGAACCATTCGAAACAACACAGCTCTAAAACAATGGAATTTGGTGATGCCGCATGACTTTGGTTTTGGAACCATTCGAAACAACACAGCTCTAAAACTTTAAAACAACAGAAGAAAACATTGATAAGGTTTTGGAACCATTCGAAACAACACAGCTCTAAAACCGGATGATTATCTGCGTACTCGAACCATAAGTTTTGGAACCATTCGAAACAACACAGCTCTAAAACACCGTCAACGACGTCCCACATTTGATCTTCGTTTTGGAACCATTCGAAACAACACAGCTCTAAAACGTGGATGTGACTATCACTGCAACTGGTGCGGTTTTGGAACCATTCGAAACAACACAGCTCTAAAACACGAAAGAAGAGGTCTCTATGATTTGGAATGTTTTGGAACCATTCGAAACAACACAGCTCTAAAACACCAGTCGCAATCTCGATGTCTTTAAAGCTGTTTTGGAACCATTCGAAACAACACAGCTCTAAAACACTGTCGCTAAAATGTCGCGAAGTAGTAAGGTTTTGGAACCATTCGAAACAACACAGCTCTAAAACTTAAATAGTGAGTTTACTGAAATAGAGCTGGTTTTGGAACCATTCGAAACAACACAGCTCTAAAACCTCGTAGAAAAATATTTCTCACGAAATTTCGTAATCGCGCCATTCGTCCCAGCTAGACTTCAGTTCGCTAGGTCCCAATTGTTACTTTTATTATATCATATTTTCGGGGTTCAAGAAATAGTCTTGATCCAATACATACTGCGGAAAATCATAGATTTTCCGAGGCTCAACAAACAAGACGGACAGTTGATTGAGTTGGACATACTCTATCAAATTTACTAACTCATCCTTTGATAGATAGGCGGATGCATTGATAAAAACAAGGAGTTTCTTTTTAGAGAGATATTTAAAAATCTGGACAATTTCTAGCATCTTTTCAAAAGGTGTATCACTCAGGGTTTCGACTTTGACACCAAGTGCATCGATTAACTCTAGAATGGTAATTTCATCATACTCTAGGTCTAACTCGTTTTCCAAACACTCAAATGCCAGCAATTCTGTAATCGTAGCAACCAACTTTTCAATCATGGACTTGACTTCGGGCTTGTCATTGAGTTGATTTTCTAAATCAGTATGTATCAGCTTGAGCATGGCAGGTGAGTTGAGGTTGTATCCTAAGACATCAGTTATCACTAGTAACTCAGATTCTTTCAGAGCTTTTAGATTTCTATTAAACAACTTCAACTCCCCATCATCAGTATATTGGTAGAACTGCTTGACGATAGTTGAAAAGGTAAACTGATCTTCCAACACTAAAAAAGTTGCATTTTCAATAGCTAATGGTTCATCCAATAGTGGGAAATTAATCTTCATCTCGCGGCTCCTCTCCTAGAAAGATCAAGCGTGCGTTGGAGTTTGCTACGCTGGTATTTCGCTCACCATTTAAGTAAATCATGCGAGAAAACTGCTTTTCTGTAACGGTTAAGAGAGTAATATTCCCCTTTTTAGGGTTATGAGTCTTGAGTCGCTCAATCATGGCGTTATTAGCAGAGTTATTGAGCAAGAGCTTGCTATAGATGGAGAATTGGTGCATGATAAATCCCTCATCTATGAGGAACTTCCGAAATTTCCGATAGGCCTTGCGTTCCTCTACGGTATCAACTGGCATATCGAACATTAAAATCATACGCATATATCGATAACTCATATCCTAAACTCAGGAACTCCTTTCTCAGGTTGATTGAGAGCTTGGATGACTTTCTTAGTATAGTCACTGATGATATTGGATAGGTACATATCTTTACCATTGTAGTGAAAGGTATCTGAGAAAATAGTAAAAAGTTCTCGCTTGATTTTGACAAAAGAACTGTTTCGATTTTCATAGACAATTCTGTCAATAATCGGGCGGAAAGGCTCCATAATATCACTAGCTAGGTTGAATTGATTAAACTGATTGGCATGTTTCAAGCCAAACTGAGTCATGCAGCCAGACAAAACAATCTCACGCGCAAACATACTCAAAATCAAGGTGTAGCCATAGTCCAAGGCGGCATTGATATCACTATCTTGCTCACGACTAAAATCATTTCCAAACAAGGTGTTAAAATAAATCCGAGCTGCGTGCCCTTCACGGTTACTAGGATCAAACAAATTCAACCCATGATAGAGATCAATGACTGACTGGCTCTTTTCCAGAAAACCACAACTCCCCAGATAAAAAGCCTGATTGAGAATCTTTTGTGCAATGATGGTTGTCCAGATTTCCGCCTTTACATCTTCATTCCAAGCAATTTGACGAGAGAGTTGTAAACTGGAATCGTGTCGACCATAATAGGGCATTAAGTATGCCGTTGGCAAGCGTTTATCATCACAAAAGATGACCAGAATATTTTCATCTACCAAGCGTTTGATTAGCATAGTGGAGAGAACGATATCCGTCGTCTCCAAAAGCAGGATATCCACCTCGGATAAGTGAATCAACTCTGTCCGAGAGGCATCTTTAAAAATCAAGTGGTTGTTCTTGTAGGAGAGTTTAGAGTGCGTATTGACTATAACGGTTCTCCATCCCATCAGTCTTCTCCCAGTTTGCTTAAGTCAATCCGAGTCTCGTAAAGACCAGTGATGGATTGGTGGATGAGGGTGGCGTTGAAACAAGAAGACACAGATTGATATCGTACATTTGATTGACTAATTTCAACACCAAGGAATCTAAAAGCTCCAGGAGCTCCAAATGAGGTAAGTTTTAAGAGCGAGATAAAGGATTCGCTTAACTGATAAATATCTTTATCGGCTTGCTCAAACGCTTGTTGTAATAACGATTCAACAATTGGTTTTTGGATATATTTTTTAGATAAAGAAATGATTGTTGTTAATAATTCTTCAAATTCACTTTGATGTGTTTCCACATACTGTTTATGAATTGGTTCATTAATTTTACTAATTCGCTGTGCGTGGTAAAGTAAAGCAGTGAAATGGTAAGGTAAAATCAATTCGTTACCTTTTTGCAATTCAATAGAGCTTGCTAATAATCTTCGCTGTTCATCATTAAATTCAAAGAGACTATACTTAGGCAGTTTTATAATAAGATTAGGATTGATATTTTTATAACCACGTTCTTCAAGATAGGCGATTGGATTTGCTTCAAATTTCTTTTTATCTTGAATAGTTATTCCAACCATCTCTTTAATTCTCTTTAATTTTTTAGCCTTTCCTTTTTCAATATCTGCTATAACAAGAACTGAATAAGCGATTGTAGGTCTCGCATAACCACCATACTTTTCGGGGGATAAATCGGATTTGATAGGGATTAGTTTACTTGCGTCAACTACTTTTTTCTTGGACACAATATTGTTATCAAACAGACCACCATTTTGTCCAACGGTTTGTTCTTCTGTCTTCTTCACAATATTCACCTGCGGAAGTGAAAGAACTTTTTTGATTGTAGCGAAATCTTTTTCTTTATTCCAAGCGATTTCTCCAGTATCATTGGAGTATTCGATATTCTCTCTTTTTACGATGGTTCCGTCTGCGTAATGCACCTCTTCTTTAAAGAAGTTCAACAAGTTTGAGTAGAAGAAATACTTTTCAGTTGCTTTTTCAACATCTTTAGGATCTTTGGATCTTGAGATGTAGCGCTTAATATCGTACTTTTGATAGTCACCATAGACGAATTCAGGCTCTAATTTAGGATATTTCTTAAGGATAGCCTTAGCTACCACTGCATTTAAATAGGCATCATGTGCATGGTGGTAGTCATTGATTTCCCGCACCTTATATAACTTAAATTCTTTACGGAAGTTGGAAACTAGATTGGATTTCAAAGTGATAATTTTGACCTTACGGTTCTTCTTATCCTTCTCAGTCACTTCTGTATTAAAACGGGCATCCAAAATCTGAGCAACATGTTTTGTGATTTGCCGTGTTTCAACTAGTTGACGTCTGATAAAGCTAACCTTATCTTCCCTGTCCAAACCACCACGTTCAGCCTTGGTTAAGTTATTAAATTTACGTTCTGAAATCAATTTGGAATCCAGTAATTGTTGCCAAAAAGCTTTTCTTTTTTGAACAACCTCTAAACTTGGAACATTATCAGATTTACCACGATTATCCTTTGAATTAGTCAAGACACGGTTGTCTAGAGAATCATCTTTTATAAAAGCCTGTGGGACGATGTGGTCAATGTCATAGCTACTTAGTTGGTTGATATCAAGAGGTTTCCCAGTATACATATCTCTCCCATTTTGGAGATAGTACAGGAAGAGACGGTCGTTTTGCAGTTGAATATTATCTGTTGGATATTCTTTTAATATATTTGAATCAAGCCCAGGAGCTAGATTTTTTAGTGCATCTTCAATGCGTTTATATCTTTGTTGGGAATTCTTTTTCCCTCTGGCAGTTGTCTGATTTTCTCGTGCCATCTCAATTACAATGGACTCGGGAGTGTGGCCCATAACCTTGATAAGTTCATCAACAATCTTGATACTTTGTAAAATTCCCTTTTTAATAGCAGGGCTTCCTGGAAGCTCTTGGACAACTTGTTTCACATCGTTTGTCTTACCAACCACTTGTGCTTTTTGAATAATGTCTTTGAAGGAAAGTCCGTCATCATTGATTAACTGCATAAAATTACGATTGCTGTAGCCATCATCAATCAAATAGTCAAGAATCGTATTGCCAGTTTGTTTATCACTGATGCCATTAATCAACTTAGCAGAGAGTTTTCCCCAACCAGTATAATGTCGACGAGTCAGTGCTTTAATCACTTTTTTATCAAAGAGAGAGTCATATTGAGCAAGACGTTGCTTGATCATCTCACGATCTTCAAAGATAGTGAGCGTGTGGATGATATTTTCAAGAGTTGCTTCATTTTCAGCATCATCCATAAATGCTTTATCCTTGATTATTTTAAGTAAATCATGATAAGTAGAAAGACTAGCGTTAAATTGTTTTTCAATTCCTTTTAGTTCGATTCCATCGTAGCCATCAACATTGTGTAGATACTGAATAATGTCTTTTTCAGTTA
This sequence comes from Streptococcus mitis, assembly GCF_002096835.1. Classification (GTDB taxonomy): domain Bacteria; phylum Bacillota; class Bacilli; order Lactobacillales; family Streptococcaceae; genus Streptococcus; species Streptococcus mitis_W. Next base: position 111,527 of record NZ_NCVG01000019.1, read on the forward strand.
CTTTTCTTTTCTCTTTGAATAATTGATTGACAATTTGCTTCTTTTGCCCACTATCAAGGAATTGATAGTCTCTCAATCCCTCTGCAATAAATTTTACTTTTGTTAATTCATTGTAGACAGCAAATGTTTCATACAAGAGACTATGCTTGGGCAAAACTTTTTCCTCTGGCAGATACAAGTCATAGTTAGTCATTTTATTGATGAATTCTTCCGCAGAGCTTGCTTGGTCAACAATTTCTTCAAAATTCCAAGGTCGGATTGCTTGGTCAGAATTTCGAGTAAGCCAAGCAAAATTACGATTTCCACGAGCCAATGGGCCAACGTAGTAAGGAATACGGAAAGTTAAGATTTTCTCAAACTTTTCTTTATTTTCTTGCAGAAATGGATAATGTTCTCCTTGCCGACGGATAATGGCATTCATTTCTTGAAGATGAATTTGATGAGGGATAGAACCATTATCAAAGGTGCGTTGTTTTCTCAAGAAATCTTCACGTTCAATTTTATCAAGGAAATAATCTGCTCCTTCGAATTTAGAGAGAAGATTTTTGATGTACTTGTAAAATGCTTCTTGAGTGGTTTTGCCATTGATATACCCAGCATACCCATCTTTAGATTGGTCAGAGAAAACTTCATCATATTTTTCTTGAAGATTGTTTTGGATGAATTGTTTTAGAGCCGCTAAGTCTTTTTGGTGATTTTCATAGCGCTCAATCATAGATGCTGAAAGTGGAGCCTTGGTTGAAAGATCTTTAACAGTTAAGATACCTGATAGAAGAATGGCGTCATAGAGCTTTTTAGCCACTAGGAAAAGGTCTGCAAAGTCATCTCCAATTTGTCCGAGCAAGTTTTCCAAATCCTCATCATAGGTATCTTTAGAGAATTGTAGTGGAGCTTTTTCTTCCAAGTCAAAATGTTTTTTAAACTCAGCTTGATTTCCTACAATTAACTTGAGAAATTCTGAAAATAGACCAGTGGGTTTTTCATAAGCAAAGAGTTTTAGAATGCGTTCTCTCTTAGCAGATTTACTAATTTTATCAGTAAAAATTGCTTCTACTTGTGCATTTTGTCCACTAAGTGAACTTCCTTCAAAGGTGTTGTCGTAAATGCTTATAAACTCGCTAAAGATTTTCTGGATATCATTGTTTTTAATATCGAAAGATTCTTCATATAAAAAATGTCCGCGGTATTTAATCATATGCGCTAATGCTAGATAGATCAAGCGTAAGTCAGTTTTTTCTTTTGAGTCCGCCAGGTGTTTTCTCAAATGATAGATAGTTGGAAATTTCTTGTGATATTCTTTTTCTTCTGCCGAGGTAGCAAAAATAGGATATTTACTTCCTCTTTTATCCTCAGGAACTAAGAAGGAGTCATCTAATCGATGGAAGAAACTACTATCCACCTTGCTCATTTCTTCAGAAAAGATTTCTTGAAGATAGCGAAGACGATTTTTTCGACGAGTATAGCGACGGCGTGCTGTTCGTTTTAGACGTCTATCTTCAGCAGTAGTCCCTTCATCAAATAATAAAGCTCCAATTAGATTTTTCTTAATAAAGTATTTATCAGTATTGCCCAGAACTTTCATCTTTTTCGATGGTACCTTATAGTCATCCGTAATGACGGCCCATCCGACGCTGTTAGTTCCGATATCGAGTCCGATAGAGTAGGATTTGTTGCTCATTTAGTGTTCTCCTTTTATTAAGTTTTTTGTTAGTAAATGATAATACAATACTTTCAGATGAATTTCTAATATAAAATATTATTCCATTTTATTTACATTTCTCTTGCTAATTTTAAAAGAATAATATACAATACAAGTGTTGGAACTATTCGAAACAACACAGCAAAGTTAAAATAAGGCTTTGTCCGTACACAACTTGAAAAAGTGCGCACCGATTCGGTGCTTTTTTGTTTTACTATACTAATTTATTCTACTCTTATTTTAATGAAAAAACAAATACAAGTATAGCATTTTCATTAGTTTTTATGAAATAGGTAGATTCAAGTAGAGAATTTACTTAATTTATGTGTGGCTAATCTTGATATATAAAGAAGAACTAGGATAATTAAGCATCCTAGTTCTTCTTTATATAAATGATTTTGTTATTCCTTCTCAGCCAATTCTTTTCCAAGTTGGATGAGGTATTCTTTCAAGTCATCTTTGACTTGTGGGTGCTTGAGGGCGTAGTCAATAGATGTTTTCATAAATCCAAACTTATCCCCAACGTCGTAACGAGCTCCTGTAAATTCACGGGCAAAAACACGTTGTGTTTTATTAAGCGTATCAATAGCGTCGGTAAGCTGGATTTCATTTCCAGCACCGGGAGCTTGAATTTCGAGGATCTCAAAAATTTCTGGTGTGAGCAGATAGCGTCCGATGATTGCCAAATCACTTGGAGCATCTTCTGGAGCTGGTTTTTCAACGAAAGTTTCGACACTATAGAGACCATTAATCCCTTCACCCTGAGGAGCGATAACTCCATATGCTGAAACTTCTTCATGAGGGACAGGCATAACAGCAATTGTTGATGCGTGAGTCATCTCGTAATCGTTCATCAATTGTTTTGTCAAAGGGACAGCATGGTCATCTGTGATATCCATTAGGTCGTCACCAAGCATGACAACGAAGGGTTCATTCCCCACAAAAGCTTTTGCTTGTAAGACAGCATCTCCAAGACCACGAGGATGGCTTTGACGGATAAAGTGAAGGCGAATGCCAGTTGTTTCGTCTACCAATTTTAGCAAGTCATGCTTGCCTTTTTCTTTGAGGTTGTATTCAAGCTCAAAGTTTGAGTCAAAGTGGTCTTCAATAGAACGTTTTGATTTACCAGTAACAACCAGAATATCTTCAATACCTGATTTAAGAGCTTCTTCTACGATAAACTGGATAGTTGGTTTATCTACAATTGGTAACATTTCTTTGGCAAGGGCCTTTGTTGCTGGTAAAAATCGAGTTCCAAGCCCAGCGGCAGGGATGACTGCCTTTCTAACTTTTGATGTCATAAGTATCCTTTCTTTAGAGGGTTAAGACCACTCATTTTCTGCTTTAAATTCATTGTTCATGATGTCATAAATGGCATCTTTGATATTGGTTCCGTGGTAGATAACTTGGTAAATGGCCTGTGTAATTGGCATATAGACTCCAAGTTCTTGCGCTAGTTCATAGGCTGCTCGAGTCGTTGAGATTCCTTCAATCACCATGCCCATATTGGCTTCGATATCAGCTAGAGATTCTCCCCGACCAAGAGCATCTCCGGCTCTCCAGTTACGAGAGTGGATGGAGGTTCCCGTTACGATCAAGTCTCCTACACCAGACAAGCCACTATAGGTCAATGGACTGGCACCGAGTGCTACTCCTAAGCGGGTAATTTCTGCCAAGCCTCGAGCGATGATGGCTGCCTTAGCATTGTCACCAAATCCCAAACCATGTAAAGCTCCAGCACCGACAGCAATAATATTTTTAAGAGCACCAGCAGTTTCAACTCCGATAACATCCGTATTGGTATAAAGTCGGAAGTAGTGATTACTAAAAAGCTCCTGAACGTATTGAGCTGTTTGTAAATCTTTAGAAGCAGCAGTGATTAAAGTTAGGTCACGAACAATGGTCTCTTCTGCATGACTAGGTCCTGAAACAACGACAATATCACTGCGGAGATGTTCAGGAATTTCTTCTTCAAGGATGGTTGATAATCGTTTATGGCTATCAGGCTCTAATCCCTTTGAAGCGTGCATGATGATAGCCTTATGGTCCAAGGTTTTTGCAACTTGTTGGGCAACAAGTCGTGTCACTTTTGTTGGGACAACAAACAAAATCGCATCTACATCTTTCAGTGCCTCTGATAAGTCGGTGTAGGCAATGATATTTTCATCTAGAACGACATCTTTAAAGTAGTGCTTGTTAGTATGATAGGTATTAATTTCATTGATTTGCTCGGGAAGATTTCCCCAAATACGTACCTCGTGTCCATTGTCATTTAAGACTTGTGAAAGGGCAGTTCCCCAAGAACCAGGCCCCAAGACGGCGATGGTTTGTTTTTCCATGTTTTCCTCCTTGATAGAGTTCTCTTTTTATTTTATCACATTCTAGGGGATTTTGCACTTGCATTGCTGGGGAGTGCTTGCTTTGTGACTTGAAAAATATATAAAAACCGAGGCTAAGTATTAAACTCTCAGTCTCGGTTTTGATATTCCTTAAAGAATAGTTAGGTTTATTTCAATTGATCTGTAATGTCTTTTGATAATAACATTCCCAGATGATAAGTTTTATTGATGTAAGCAATGACATCATTGATATTTTCAGTCGTTTGAATTTTCTCTTTGATATCAGTCCTAAATGTTTCATCCTTCAACAGTTGTTCTTGGTAGAGTTTTTGCAGTCTCTCCTTCTCGTACTTATTAAGCAGAAAAAGGAAAACCAAGCTAATCACAACGAGGATATAAGCATATTGGCTCATAGAATATCTCCCTGTATGATAAAGAAGTAGTAGTGAATAAATCGATTTAGTGGATCTAAAATAGCAGAACAAGCCAGCAAAACGTGATAAGATTTTTGATAGACCTCTAAACCAAAATCCGTATAGGATTTGGTCTTAGTTACTTAGATTGCTTTACAATCAAGTAATTAAAAGATTACGACATGAACCTAACCAAATCGATATTATTTGGTTAGATGAATTGGTGAAGCGTTTAGACAATTCGTATTGGTTACGACGTAAAGAAACATAAATCGATAATATTTATGTTTCTTTACTAGTGAAGCACCTAGCCAAATCCCTGATAGGATTTGGCGTTAGTTACTTAGATTGCTTTGCAATCAAGTAACTTTGGTGATTTACATCTTCTCTGGCGCTTCTACTCCAAGCAAGCGAAGGGCTTCTTTGAGAACGACTGCGGTTGCGTAGCTGAGAGCTAGACGGCTGTCGCGTTCTGGGCTATCATCCAAGATACGTGTATGTGCATAGTATTTGTTAAAGGCTTGAGCCAGGCTAATTGCAAATTTAGCAATGATAGAAGGTTCAAAGTTATCCGCCGCACGGTTGATAATACGTGGGAAGTCTTGGATGAGTTTAATGATTTCCCAGCTTTCAGCATCATTTAAGCTGTAATTAGCCACTGTTTCTGGTTTGAAGTCTGCTTTACGTAAGATCGATTGGATACGAGCATAGGCATATTGTACATAAGGACCAGTTTCCCCCTCAAAGGATACCATAGCCTCTAAGTCGAAGTCGTATCCATTTGTACGGTCGGTTTTGAGGTCATAGAATTTAATGGCTCCAACCCCAACAGCATGTGCTACCTGGTCTTTGTTTTCTAGTTCAGGATTTTTAGCCTCGATTTGGGCCTTGGCACGGCTAACAGCCTCTGCAACAGTAGGCTCTAGCAAGATGACATTCCCTTTACGAGTAGAGAGTTTTTTCCCTTCTTTTGTAACCAAACCAAAAGGAACATGAGTAATGTCTTCACTCCAGCCGTAGCCCATTTCTTTCAAGACAGCTTTGAGTTGTTTAAAGTGGGCAGATTGTTCTTGACCAACAACGTAGATAGATTTAGCAAATTGGTATTCGTTTTTACGGTAAAGGGCTGCAGCCAAGTCACGTGTGATATAGAGAGTTGCACCATCAGATTTTTTGATAAGGGCTGGATGTTCAATTCCATATTTCTCAAGATTCACAACTTGGGCACCTTCTGATTCAACAAGAAGGCCTTTTTCAGAAAGAATGTCTACAACTGCATCCATCTTATCGTTGTAGAAGGCTTCCCCGTTGTAGCTGTCAAATTCGACTTGCAATTCATTGTAAAGGCGGTTAAATTCCACCAAACTTTCATCACGGAACCATTGCCAAAGAGCGAGAGCTTCTTCATCTCCATTTTCAAGTTTACGGAACCATTCGCGTGCTTCTTCATCCAAGCTAGGGTCATTTTCAGCTTCAGCATTGATACGAACGTAGAGTTTAAGAAGTTCATCGATTGGATGAGCTTTTACAGCTTCTTCGTCGCCCCATTTTTTGTAGGCAACAATCAACATCCCAAACTGTTTACCCCAGTCTCCCAAATGGTTGACCTTAACTGTTTGATAACCGATTTTTTGGAAAATATGTGACAAGCTATCTCCGATAACAGTTGAACGCAGGTGACCAATAGAGAATGGTTTAGCGATATTGGGACTAGACATGTCGATAACAACATTTTCTTGTTTGCCGATATCTTGGTCAGCATAGTGTTCTTTTTCAGTGATAACAGCTTGCAATACTTGAGCAGAAATGGCAGATTTATCAAGGAAAAAGTTAACGTAAGGTCCCGTTGCAACAACCTTTTCAAAGGATTGGCTGTTAATCTTTTCAGCCAGTTCAGCCGCAATCATTTGAGGTGCTTTACGTTCGACCTTTGCAAGTGAAAAAGCAGGGAAAGCAATGTCTCCCATTTCTGAGTTTTTAGGGGTTTCCAGTAAATTTAAAATAGCCTCTTGGTCCAGGCTATCAATGATGCTAGCCAATTCGCTAGCAATCAATTCTTTTGTATTCATTAAGAGCTCCTTTTTGGACTTTTCTACTATTTTATCACAATTTTAAAGAAAGAAGAAAAAATTTTTGAAATCTCTTATTTTTTTGGTATAATATAGTTATAAAATTAGTTATAAATATTCACATAAGAGGATTTTATGAGAAAAAGAGATCGTCATCAGTTAATAAAAAAAATGATTACTGAGGAGAAATTAAGTACACAAAAAGAAATTCAAGATCGGTTGGAGGCACACAATGTCTTTGTGACGCAGACAACCCTGTCTCGTGATTTGCGCGAAATCGGCTTGACCAAGGTCAAGAAAAATGATATGGTGTATTATGTACTAGCAAATGAGACAGAAAAGATTGATTTGGTGGAATTTTTGTCTCATCATTTAGAAGGTGTTGCAAGAGCAGAGTTTACCTTGGTACTTCATACCAAATTGGGAGAAGCCTCTGTTTTGGCAAATATTGTAGATGCAAACAAGGATGAATGGATTTTAGGAACAGTTGCTGGTGCCAATACCTTATTGGTCATTTGTCGAGACCAGCACGTTGCCAAACTCATGGAAGATCGTTTGCTAGATTTGATGAAAGATAAGTAAGGTCTTGGGAGTTGCTCTCAAGACTTATTTTTGACAAGGAGAGACGGACAATGGCGACAGAAAAGCTATCACCCGGCATGCAACAGTATGTGGATATTAAAAAGCAATATCCAGATGCTTTTTTGCTCTTTCGGATGGGTGATTTTTATGAATTATTTTATGAGGATGCGGTCAATGCTGCGCAAATTCTGGAAATTTCCTTAACGAGTCGCAACAAGAATGCGGACAATCCGATTCCGATGGCGGGTGTTCCCTATCATTCTGCCCAGCAGTATATAGATGTCTTGATTGAGCAGGGCTATAAGGTAGCTATCGCAGAGCAGATGGAAGATCCTAAACAAGCAGTTGGGGTTGTGAAACGAGAGGTTGTTCAGGTCATTACGCCAGGGACAGTGGTCGATAGCAGTAAGCCGGATAGTCAGAACAATTTCTTGGTTGCTATAGACCGTGATGGCAGTCAATTTGGCTTAGCTTATATGGACCTGGTGACGGGTGACTTTTATGTGACAGGTCTTTTGGATTTCACGCTGGTTTGTGGGGAAATCCGTAATCTCAAGGCGCGCGAAGTGGTGCTGGGCTATGACTTGTCTGAGGAAGAGGAACAAATCCTTAGTCGTCAGATGAATCTGGTACTTTCCTATGAAAAAGAAGACTTTGAAGACCTTCATTTACTGGATTCACGATTGGCATCTGTAGAGCAAGCGGCATCTAGTAAATTGCTCCAGTATGTTCATCGGACTCAGATGAGGGAATTGAACCACCTCAAACCTGTTATCCGCTATGAAATCAAGGATTTCTTGCAGATGGATTATGCGACCAAGGCTAGTCTGGATTTGGTTGAGAATGCTCGTTCAGGCAAGAAGCAAGGCAGTCTTTTCTGGCTTTTGGATGAAACCAAAACAGCCATGGGTATGCGTCTCTTGCGGTCTTGGATTCATCGCCCCTTGATTGATAAGGAACGAATTATCCAACGTCAAGAAGTGGTGCAGGTCTTTCTCGACCATTTCTTTGAGCGTAGTGATTTGACAGACAGTCTCAAGGGTGTTTATGATATTGAGCGCTTGGCTAGTCGTGTTTCTTTTGGCAAAACCAATCCCAAGGATCTCTTGCAGTTGGCGACCACCTTGTCTAGTGTGCCAAGGATTCGTGCGATTTTAGAAGGGATGGAGCAACCTGCTCTAGCTTATCTCATCGCACAATTGGATGGAATCCCTGAGTTGGAGAGTTTGATTAGCGCAGCGATTGCTCCTGAAGCTCCTCATGTGATTACAGATGGAGGAATCATTCGGACTGGATTTGATGAGACTTTAGACAAGTACCGTCGCGTTCTCAGAGAAGGGACTAGCTGGATTGCTGAGATTGAGGCTAAGGAGCGAGAAAATTCTGGTATCAGCACGCTCAAGATTGACTACAATAAAAAGGATGGCTACTATTTCCATGTGACCAATTCTCAACTGGGAAATGTGCCTGCTCACTTTTTCCGCAAGGCAACGCTGAAAAACTCAGAACGCTTTGGAACTGAGGAATTGGCCCGTATCGAGGGGGATATGCTGGAGGCGCGTGAGAAGTCAGCCAACCTAGAGTACGAAATCTTTATGCGCATTCGTGAAGAGGTCAGCAAGTACATCCAATGTTTACAAGCTCTAGCCCAAGGAATTGCGACAGTTGATGTCCTGCAAAGTCTGGCGGTTGTAGCTGAAACCCAGCATTTGATTCGACCTGAATTCGGAGATGATTCGCGAATTGATATCCAGAAAGGGCGCCATGCTGTCGTTGAAAAGGTCATGGGGGCTCAGACCTATATTCCCAATACGATTCAGATGGCAAAAGATACCAGTATTCAACTGATTACAGGACCAAACATGAGTGGGAAGTCAACCTACATGCGTCAGTTAGCCATGACGGCGGTTATGGCCCAGCTGGGTTCTTATGTGCCAGCAGAAAGCGCCCATTTACCGATTTTTGATGCGATCTTTACCCGTATTGGAGCAGCAGATGACTTGGTTTCAGGTCAGTCAACCTTTATGGTGGAGATGATGGAGGCCAATAATGCCATTTCGCATGCAACCAAAAATTCCTTGATTCTTTTTGATGAATTGGGACGAGGAACTGCAACTTATGACGGGATGGCTCTTGCTCAGTCTATCATCGAATACATTCACGAGCATATCGGAGCCAAGACCCTCTTTGCGACCCACTACCATGAGTTGACTAGTCTGGAGTCTAGTTTACAACACTTGGTCAATGTCCACGTGGCAACCTTAGAGCAGGATGGGCAGGTCACCTTCCTTCACAAGATCGAACCAGGGCCAGCTGATAAATCCTACGGTATTCATGTTGCTAAGATTGCCGGTTTGCCAGCAGACCTTCTAGCAAGGGCGGATAAGATTTTGACACAACTGGAGAGTCAAGGGGGAGAAAGTCCAAGTCTGATGAGACAAACAAGTGCTGTCACAGAACAGATTTCACTCTTTGATACGACTGAAGAACATCCTATCCTAGCAGAATTAGCTAAGCTGGATGTTTACAATATGACACCTATGCAGGCTATGAATGTCTTAGTTGAGTTAAAACAGAAACTATAAAACCAAGACTCACTAGTTAATCTAGCTGTATTAAGGAGACTTCTTTGACAATCCCCCACTTTTTTGCTAGAATAACATCACACAAACAGAATGAGAAGGAGCTGACACATTGTCGCTCCCTTTTGTCTATTTTTTAAGGAGAAATTATGCTGATTCAGAAAATAAAAACCTACAAGTGGCAGGCCTTGGCTTCGCTCCTGATGACAGGCTTGATGGTTGCTAGTTCACTTCTGCAACCGCGTTATCTGCAGGAAGTGTTAGACGCCCTCCTTGCTGGAAAATATGAAGCTATTTATAGTATCGGGGCTTGGTTGATTGGTGTGGCCGTGGTTGGTCTAGTTGCTGGTGGTCTCAATGTTGTCCTTGCAGCCTATATTGCCCAAGGAGTTTCATCTGACCTTCGAGAGGATGCCTTCCGTAAAATCCAAACCTTTTCTTATGCCAATATTGAACAATTTAATGCGGGAAATCTAGTCGTTCGCATGACAAATGATATCAACCAGATTCAGAACGTCGTCATGATGACCTTCCAAATTCTTTTCAGACTTCCCCTCTTATTCATCGGTTCGTTTATCCTTGCGGTTCAAACCTTACCTTCTCTGTGGTGGGTGATTGTTCTCATGGTTATCTTGATCTTTGCCTTGACTGCTGTCATGATGGGAATGATGGGCCCTCGTTTTGCCAAGTTTCAAACCCTTCTTGAACGCATCAATGCCATTGCCAAGGAAAATCTGCGTGGCGTTCGTGTGGTCAAGTCCTTTGTCCAAGAAAAAGAGCAGTTTGCTAAGTTTACGGAGGTTTCAGACGAGCTTCTCGGTCAAAATCTTTACATTGGGTATGCCTTTTCAGTAGTGGAACCTTTCATGATGTTGGTAGGTTATGGGGCAGTATTCCTCTCTATTTGGCTAGTTGCAGGTATGGTTCAGTCGGATCCGTCAGTTGTTGGCTCCATTGCTTCCTTTGTCAATTACCTAAGCCAGATTATCTTTACTATTGTTATGGTTGGATTTTTGGGAAATTCTGTCAGTCGTGCTATGATTTCCATGCGTCGTATTCGAGAAATTCTTGACGCAGAGCCAGCCATGACCTTCAAGGATGTGCCAGATGAAGAGTTGGTCGGAAGTCTTAGCTTTGAAAATGTGACCTTTACCTATCCAATGGATAAGGAACCAATGCTGAAAGATGTGACCTTTACTATCGAACCTGGTCAGATGGTTGGTGTAGTTGGAGCGACTGGTGCAGGAAAGTCAACCTTGGCTCAATTGATTCCACGTCTCTTTGACCCACAGGAAGGGGCTATCAAAATCGGAGGCAAGGATATTCGAGAAGTGAGTGAAGGAACCTTGCGTAAAACTGTTTCTATCGTTCTTCAACGTGCCATTCTCTTTAGTGGAACGATTGCAGATAACTTGAGACAGGGTAAGGGAGATGCTACTCTATTTGAAATGGAGCGCGCAGCAAATATTGCCCAAGCCAGTGAATTCATTCATCGTATGGAGAAAACCTTTGAAAGTCCAGTTGAGGAACGGGGAACCAATTTCTCAGGTGGGCAAAAGCAAAGGATGTCGATTGCGCGTGGGATTGTCAGCAATCCACGTATTCTGATTTTTGACGATTCGACCTCGGCCTTGGATGCTAAGTCAGAGCGCCTGGTTCAAGAAGCCTTGAATAAGGAATTAAAGGGAACGACAACCATTATCATCGCTCAAAAGATTAGCTCGGTTGTTCATGCAGATAAAATCTTGGTTCTAGATCAAGGACGATTGATTGGTCAAGGTACGCATGCAGACTTGGTTGCCAACAATGCTGTTTACCGTGAAATCTATGAAACACAGAAAGGAAAGGAGGAGTAAAATGAAGACAGTTCAATTTTTTTGGAATTATTTTAAAGTCTATAAGCTATCATTTGTAGTTGTTATCCTGATGATTGTTCTGGCAACTCTTGCCCAAGCCCTCTTTCCGGTTTTTTCTGGACAAGCAGTGACGCAGCTAGCTAATTTAGTTCAAGCTTATCAAGATGGCAATCCAGAACTTGTTTGGCAAAGTCTATCAGGAATCATGATCAATCTTGGCCTGCTGGTTTTGGTTCTATTTATCTCTAGTGTCATATACATGTGTCTCATGACGCGCGTGATTGCAGATTCGACCAATGAGATGCGCAAAGGCCTCTTCGGTAAGCTTGCTCGCTTGACGGTTTCTTTCTTTGACCGCCGACAAGATGGCGATATCTTGTCTCGTTTTACCAGTGATTTGGATAATATCCTTCAAGCCTTTAACGAGAGCTTGATTCAGGTCATGAGCAATATTGTTTTATATATTGGTCTGATTCTTGTCATGTTTTCGAGAAATGTGACGCTGGCCCTCATCACCATTGCCAGCACACCAGTTGCCTTCCTCATGCTGATTTTCATCGTAAAAATGGCACGGAAATATACCAACCTCCAGCAGAAAGAGGTAGGGAAGCTCAACGCCTATATGGACGAGAGTATTTCAGGCCAAAAAGCTGTCATTGTGCAAGGTATTCAAGAGGATATGATGGCAGGATTTCTTGAACAAAATGAGCGCGTGCGCAAGGCGACCTTTAAAGGAAGAATGTTCTCAGGAATTCTTTTCCCTGTCATGAATGGGATGAGCCTGGTTAATACAGCCGTCGTCATCTTTGCTGGTTCAGCTGTACTTTTGAATGATAAGTCTATTGAAACAAGTACCGCCCTAGGTTTGATTGTTATGTTTGCCCAATTTTCACAGCAGTACTACCAGCCTATTATCCAAGTTGCAGCTAGTTGGGGAAGTCTTCAGTTGGCCTTTACAGGTGCTGAACGGATTCAGGAAATGTTTGACGCAGAGGAAGAAATTCGACCTGAAAAGGCTCCGATCTTTACTAAGTTGCAAGAAGGTGTTGAAATTAGTCATATTGATTTTTCATACTTGCCTGATAAACCTATTTTGAAAGATGTCAGCATTTCCGCTCCGAAAGGCCAGATGACAGCGGTTGTTGGGCCGACAGGGTCAGGGAAAACGACTATTATGAACCTCATCAATCGCTTTTATGATGTTGATGCTGGTGGTATTTATTTTGACGGCAAAGACATTCGTGACTATGATTTAGATAGTCTAAGAAGCAAGGTGGGGATTGTCTTGCAAGATTCGGTCTTGTTTAGCGGAACGATTCGAGACAATATTCGTTTCGGTGTGCCAGATGCTAGTCAAGAAATGGTTGAGGTAGCAGCCAAGGCAACCCACATTCACGACTATATCGACAGCTTACCTGATAAGTACGATACTCTTATCGATGATGACCAGAGCATCTTCTCAACAGGGCAGAAACAATTGATTTCCATCGCTCGAACCCTGATGACAGATCCAGAAGTTCTCATTCTAGATGAAGCAACTTCAAACGTAGATACGGTGACAGAAAGTAAGATTCAGCATGCCATGGAGGCGGTTGTAGCAGGCAGAACCAGTTTCGTCATTGCCCATCGTTTGAAGACCATCCTCAATGCAGACCAGATTATTGTCCTCAAAGATGGAGAAGTCATTGAACGCGGTAATCACCATGAACTTTTGAAACTAGGTGGCTTCTATTCAGAACTCTATCACAATCAATTTGTTTTTGAATAAGAAAGAAGTTGTCCTATGTGGGCAGCTTTTTCTTGTCCATAAAAAATATTTATCACGGCCTTTAAAAAAACATATTAGACGAAAGTCATTTTGAGTGATATGATAGGACTATCGTTAATATTCGAAAGGAGAGACATCATGCCTAGAACGGTTGTAGGAGTTGCTGCAAATCTATGTCCCGTAGACGCGGAAGGAAAAAACATTCATTCATCTGTATCTTGTAGATTCGCAGAGAGCATTCGTCAAGTCGGCGGTCTCCCTTTAGTCATTCCTGTTGGTGACGAGTCAGTCGTGCGCGATTATGTAGAAATGATTGACAAGCTCATCTTGACAGGTGGGCAAAATGTCCATCCTCAATTTTACGGAGAGAAAAAGACCATCGAGAGCGACGATTACAATCTAGTGCGTGATGAATTTGAATTGGCGCTTTTGAAAGAAGCGCTCCGTCAGAATAAACCAATTATGGCAATCTGCCGTGGTGTTCAACTTGTCAATGTTGCCTTTGGCGGAACCCTCAATCAAGAAATCGAAGGTCACTGGCAAGGACTGCCTTTCGGAACATCTCACTCTATTGAGACAGTAGAAGGAAGCATGGTGGCTAAGCTATTCGGAAAAGAAAGTCAGGTTAACTCAGTTCATCGTCAAAGTATTAAAGATTTGGCACCTAATTTCCGTGTAACTGCTATTGATCCAAGAGACCAAACTATTGAAGCGATTGAGTCTATCGACGAGCACCGCATTATCGGTTTACAGTGGCATCCAGAGTTTCTGGTTAATGAAGAAGATGGCAATTTAGAATTATTTGAGTATTTATTGAATGAACTGTAACGACTGGGACATCTGGTCGTTCTTTATTTTATTTTTTCAAAATTTTTGGAATGTGGGATTTTTACGCAAACGTTTGAATTCTGATAAAAAATGGAGAAATTCGACAAAAAAACTTGAAAAAAACGAAGGTAAGCGTTATGATAGAAAAGAAGAAATATTGGAGGAATAACATGTCACATATTAAATTTGATTATTCAAAAGTTTTAGACAAATTTGTTGCACCACATGAAGTGGAATACATGCAATCACAAGTAACAGCAGCAGATGAATTGATCCGTAAAGGAACTGGTGCTGGTAGCGACTTCTTGGGATGGTTGGACCTTCCTGAAAATTACGACCGCGAAGAATTTGACCGCATCTTGAAAGCTGCTGAGCAAATCAAATCAGATAGCGATGTTTTGGTTGTGATCGGTATCGGTGGATCTTACCTTGGTGCCAAAGCAGCAATCGACTTCTTGAACCACCACTTTGCTAACTTGCAAACAAAAGAAGAACGCAAAGCTCCACAAATCCTTTACGCAGGAAACTCAATCTCATCTACTTACCTTGCTGACTTGGTAGAGTATGTTGCAGACAAAGACTTCTCAGTAAACGTGATTTCTAAATCAGGTACAACAACTGAACCAGCTATCGCTTTCCGTGTCTTCAAAGAACTCTTGGTTAAGAAATACGGACAAGAAGAAGCAAACAAACGTATCTACGCAACAACTGACCGCCAAAAAGGTGCTGTTAAGGTTGAAGCAGACGCTAACGGTTGGGAAACCTTTGTGGTTCCAGATGACATCGGTGGACGCTTCTCAGTATTGACAGCAGTTGGTTTGCTTCCAATTGCAGCATCAGGAGCTGACATTAAAGCCCTTATGGAAGGTGCGAATGCAGCTCGCAAAGACTACACTTCAGACAAAATCTCTGAAAACGAAGCTTATCAATACGCAGCAGTTCGTAATATCCTTTACCGTAAAGGATATGCAACTGAAATCTTGGTAAACTACGAGCCATCACTTCAATACTTCTCAGAATGGTGGAAACAATTGGCTGGTGAATCAGAAGGAAAAGACCAAAAAGGTATCTACCCAACTTCAGCCAACTTCTCAACTGACTTGCACTCACTTGGTCAATTTATTCAAGAAGGAACTCGTATCATGTTTGAAACAGTTGTTCGTGTTGACAAACCTCGTAAAAACGTGATTATTCCTACTTTGGAAGAAGACCTTGATGGACTTGGTTACCTTCAAGGAAAAGACGTTGACTTTGTAAACAAAAAAGCGACTGACGGTGTTCTTCTTGCCCACACAGATGGTGATGTACCAAACATGTATGTGACCCTTCCAGAGCAAGATGCTTTCACTCTTGGTTACACTATCTACTTCTTCGAATTGGCTATCGCCCTTTCTGGTTACTTGAATGCCATCAACCCATTTGACCAACCAGGTGTTGAAGCTTACAAACGCAACATGTTTGCCCTTCTTGGAAAACCAGGATTTGAAGAATTGAGCAAAGAACTTAACGCACGTCTATAATAGAAGAAAAGAGTGGATTGCCCACTCTTTTTACTCTCTTTATTCATAGAAATTGGACTCAGCCAAGACTTGTGATATAATATAGAGAGCAAAAAGGCAGACGCCTAGAGACTTTATAGGAGAAACTATGTCAAAAGATATCCGCGTACGTTACGCACCAAGTCCAACAGGACTACTACACATCGGAAATGCCCGTACAGCATTATTCAACTACCTTTACGCCCGTCATCACGGTGGAACTTTTATCATTCGTATTGAAGATACTGACCGTAAACGACATGTCGAAGATGGTGAACGTTCACAGCTTGAAAACCTTCGTTGGTTGGGCATGAATTGGGATGAAAGCCCAGAAACACATGAAAACTACCGCCAGTCTGAACGTTTGGACTTGTATCAAAAATACATCGACCAATTGCTAGCTGAAGGAAATGCCTACAAATCTTACGTTACAGAAGAAGAGTTGGTAGCTGAACGCGAACGCCAAGAAGCGGCTGGTGAAACACCACGTTACATCAATGAATACCTTGGGATGAGTGAAGAGGAAAAAGCTACTTACATCGCAGAACGCGAAGCAGCAGGGATCATCCCAACGGTTCGTTTGGCTGTCAATGAGTCAGGTATCTACAAGTGGCATGACATGGTCAAAGGCGATATCGAATTTGAAGGTGGCAATATTGGTGGTGACTGGGTTATCCAAAAGAAAGACGGTTACCCAACTTACAACTTTGCCGTTGTTATCGATGATCACGATATGCAAATCTCTCACGTTATCCGTGGAGATGACCACATTGCTAATACACCAAAACAGCTCATGGTTTATGAAGCGCTTGGCTGGGAAGCTCCAGAGTTCGGTCACATGACCTTGATCATCAACTCTGAAACTGGGAAAAAATTGTCTAAACGTGACACCAACACCCTTCAGTTTATCGAAGACTACCGTAAAAAAGGCTATTTACCAGAAGCAATCTTTAACTTTATCGCTCTTCTTGGTTGGAACCCAGGTGGCGAAGATGAAATCTTCTCTCGTGAAGAACTCATTAAACTTTTCGATGAAAACCGCCTCAGCAAGTCTCCAGCAGCCTTTGATCAGAAGAAACTCGACTGGATGAGCAATGATTATATCAAGAATGCAGACCTAGAAACTATCTTTGAAATGGCAAAACCATTCTTAGAGGAAGCAGGCCGTTTAACTGACAAAGCTGAAAAACTAGTTGAGCTCTATAAACCACAAATGAAATCAGTAGATGAAATTATTCCATTGACGGATCTCTTCTTCTCAGATTTCCCAGAATTGACAGAAGCAGAACGCGAAGTCATGGCAGGGGAAACAGTCCCAACAGTTCTTGAAGCCTTCAAAGCAAAACTTGAGGCGATGACAAATGATGAATTTGTAACAGAAAATATCTTCCCACAAATCAAAGCTGTTCAAAAAGAAACAGGTATTAAAGGAAAAAATCTTTTCATGCCTATTCGTATCTCAGTTTCAGGTGAAATGCATGGACCAGAATTGCCAGATACAATCTTCTTGTTAGGCCGTGAAAAATCAATCCAGCATATCGAAAATATGTTAAAAGAAATCTCTAAATAAGAAGGATACAACAATGGACATCTGGGAAAAGATGTACGAAGAAGCACAGAAACTGTATAATCCACATGAAGTATCTGATTTTGTTTATGCTAATCATGTCGTTGCCGCAGTAGAAGCAGAAGATGGACAAATATTTACAGGATTCTGTATGGAGGGAACCTGTGGTGTTTTCCATCTCTGCGCAGAGCGGGCAGCACTCTTCAATATGTACCAATTTTCGGGACAAACTAAGGTTAAAAAAGTCTTAGCCTTTCGCGACAAACCACCTTATGGTGGAAGTTCGGGTATGCCTTGTGGCGCTTGCAGAGAATTCCTCTTAGAGTTGAACGCTGAAAATAAAGACGCAGAATTCATGATGGACTACGATACAAGAAAGACGGTGAAAATCGCAGAACTAATCCCATATTGGTGGGGAGAAGAACGTGCTTCTAAGTTTAATAATCAATAGAAGAGTCAGTATAATTCTGGCTCTTTTTACTTAATTTGAAAAAAACAGAAAAAAGTAGTTGACAAAGTTTGAAAAGTCGGTATAATAGTAAGAGTTGAAAATAACAGCTCAGGTCCGTTGGTCAAGGGGTTAAGACACCGCCTTTTCACGGCGGTAACACGGGTTCGAATCCCGTACGGACTATGGTATGTTACGGTTGGAACACTTGATGAAAAAAGTTTAAAAAAGTTTCAAAAAAGTGTTGACAAGCGAAAGCGACTGTGATATACTAATATAGTTGTCACTTGAGAGAAGCGAGTGACAAAGACCTTTGAAAACTGAACAAGACGAACCAATGTGCAGGGCACTACAACAACTGTTGTAGTACTGAACAATGAAAAAACAATAAATCTGTCAGTGACAGAAATGAGTAAGAACTCAAACTTTTAATGAGAGTTTGATCCTGGCTCAGGACGAACGCTGGCGGCGTGC
>NZ_NCVG01000011.1:0-221 GCF_002096835.1 Streptococcus mitis
ACAACACCATCAGGAAACACAGCCGTTATTCCAGCAGCAGACTTAACTAAGACAGCAGACGACGCAGCTAAGCCAAATGCAGGTAACGATGTGGTTAAACCAGCAGATAAGACTGTGGTAGCGAACCCAGAAAAACTTACAGATGCTGAGAAGAAAGCCATCGAAGACAAAGTTAAAGCCGTGAATCCAGGTGCGACTGTAGTAGTAGACGATAAAGGAAA